>NZ_JACSLS010000011.1:0-68003 GCF_018618235.1 Exiguobacterium sp. s26
ATTAGGCTACCTCACACCGATAAAATATGGTGTGGCGGCAGCCTAATCAAGGTGTTTTTATTAGTGTCTCATATAGCTAGGTCAGTCTACTTGTGAGTTTTTTTATGCAACTGATATTATAAGTATTATATCGATTGTCGTGGATTTAGTGTTGAATGACGATGTTTCTCGTTGAACAATCACAACAATAAATGGAGGGAACACGATGACCATCATTAGTGAAAATGAAAACATGATCAGTGCTATGGAATCAATATTACAAATCATCAATTCTATAAATTCCCAAGAAAAGATTCAGGATAAACAAGTAAGTCGACTCTCAGAGTTTACAGCAATGTATAACACACTAAGAAGGTTATATAAAACAGACTACATCGTAGAAGCTAACAGAATGACCACGTCAAACAATTTTGAAATTCACCATAATGATGATGACAGTACATTTTATTTAGGAATTGATACCGGTTTAACTCTAAACGATTTGAATTTATTCACCGGGGACATTCTTAAAGCTTCTAACGGAGAGAACGGAATGATTGTCGCATTCGAATACTATATCGCATCCGAAACATATCACAAGGAACCTTCACTAGGATTGAAACTTATTATGAAGGATAAAAATATTATTATAAATCCAAACCAAGTAAAAGAATTATCAGCTTTCGGTGGACTTGCAAAATTTAAATTAGAAAAACCTTACTATTTGCTTAAAGATCTTGAAGACGTCATTTTTGATGAGAACGATACAAAGAATAGTTTGTACATCACTATAAACGAGCGAAATCATGATGAGGCTCTTGAATGGGAACGACGTAGTGATGAAGAAACCACCAATGAAATGATTCGGCAATTGTTCCCAGAGTATTTCGATTAATAAAGTGATGTTCTTCTCATGCGCAAGGTTAAGTCAGGTGACGCTTCCTCAGCTGCCCATTGCACCTTATCATTGACCTTGCACTTGTATCATTGGACCATAAATACTTGCTTCGTAACCCTCATTCATCTAAAGTGAAATTATCTTATCCTTTAGCAAGCACCCTTAGCTGAGCAAGAGACCCGTCAACAATGTCTCAAACAGCATCTATCAATAAACACGCATAAAGGGGTGATTGTCATGAAAAAATTGTTTACAAGTGCAAAAGGAATGTTAATCGTGTTACAAACCATCACTCTATTAGTAGCATTTCAAGTTTTTTCAAACGAGACTGTTGAGGGAATTGCTAAAGCATAAGAATCAGAATTCAGCTATCGTTTTAAAATGAAAAGAGTCGCGAAACCTTTTATAGGTTCCGCGACTTTTTGGCTTTTATCGCAGTTCTTGACTGAGCGGGATAACTGTTTCATCTAACGTGGTTCGCCACTCCCGCTTCATCGCCGGACCATACTTCAAGGGCATAGCCTCGGGATTGGCTTCCTTGTAACTTGCGAAATCTTTACTGTTGATAATACCGCCGATGTTTGGAATCGGGTCAGCACCGATATTGTATTGAACGGCAGAGGCGTATAGTTCCCTCTCCTCGACAAACCAGAGCTCAGCAAAATCACGGACGGCTTGTTCGTATGCGCCTGTGAAATAGCTTCGTTTCAGTGTGAAGATGTCATCTTCCTCGATTTCGCCACCATCAATCGCATTCAAGATGGAGCGGTATACTTCTTTGACGACCTCAGACTTGTTCAACTTCTGGAGCGCTTTCTCGATCTCAGAACGGACGTCGGCATTATTGGCCGAATAGGTGCCGAGTAACTTGTCGATATAGCTCGAGTCGACATCATAGAGCCTCGCGGTATTGTCCCCAAAGAACTCGATATCCGAGAAATCAGGCGTGTTGTCCGGGTCTCTACCGTCAGGGTCAGGCTCTTCCAGTAGTGATCCTTTGACCGTATTGTAACTGCCGACGAAATCCTCGACCGTCTTCACTTGGTCTTGGAGGGTCTTCGATTTCTCCATATCATCGTTATACTCGTCGTAGGTAACGAGTGCCTCGAAAGCATTGCTCAGCTCCTGGAATGCCTTGACGTACTCGACTCGCTCCTCCAAAGTCGAGTGTTCATCAATCTCGCCAGGGTCTGCCGCCAATTCAAGCAGCGCCTTATGCGCTTTCTTGAATCGCTTCTTCGACTCCTCGTACGTCGGATAGACAAGGCTCGAATCGTCGTTCTCGTTCGAATAGAGGCGGGTCGCATCCTGGACGTTCTTCTCCATGAGGGCCGGCTTCCGGAACGTCACGATCAACCCTTTCGTCTTATCCGGATACGTCCGGTTCGTTCGGGAGAACGCCTGGATCAGGTTCGCATAGCTCAGGTTCCGGTCGACGAAGAGCGTCTGGATGGTCGGCGCATCGAAGCCGGTGAGCAGTCGGTCGACGACGATGACGAGGTCGATCTGGTTCCCGAACTCCTTGAACTCCGCCTTCTTGCGCGCGAGACGGTTGTTGATGTCCCCGTTGTAGCGCTCGATGTCCTCAATCGACCACGCCGTCCCGTAATACGCGTTATAGTCACGGATGACCTGTCGCATCTCGTCCTCGACCTGCTTCGAGTTGTCCTCGTTCTCCTGCATCGAGTACGTGATGGCGATGCGTGGGAAGTCCGGGTCCTCGATGGTGCGTCCCTTCCGGATCGTGTGTCCCACGAACTCGTTCGTCATCCAGTCCGGGTCCTGCTTCATCGCCTGGATGGCCTGATAATACCGTTTCGCCATCGCGATCGAGCTCGTGGTCAGGATGGCCGACTTCTGCGGGCGCCCGTTCTTGAAGTCGAACTTCGTATAGGCATTGTCCGGGCGGAACATCTTACGGATGACCTTCTGGATATGCTCGTCCCGCTCGTACAGGTCGTTCGGGATATGCTTCTCCTTCTCCATCGCGTCCATCTGGTCTATGAGCTCGTTCAACTCGTTGTCGGAAAGGTTGGCATGCCTCTCGTCCTGACGGAGGATGCTGAAGATGCGGTTGTTCAGCGAGGTCGGTTTGATCGTGTCCTCATGTTCGACCTGGAAGCCGAGCACGGCCCCGTCCTCGAGCGCGTTCTTGATTGTGTACGAATGGAGCAGCTCCCCATACTGGTCACGGGTCGTGCGGGCGAGCTGGCCTTGCGCCTGCTTCTTGTTCTCGTTGAAGATTGGCGTGCCGGTGAACCCGAACCAGGTCGAGTTCGGGAAGAATCCTTTGATGGCCTCCATCCCTTCCGCACTAAGCGCACGGTGACATTCGTCGACGACAAAGACGATATGTTGCCCGATGAGTTTTTGGAAGCGATGTGTTCCCTTCTCCTCTTCCTGCTTCTGTGCGATTCGGAGCGCCGCTTCGAGCTTCTGACGCGTCGTGATGATGACCGTGTTCGAGTTCGTGTCGGACAGGAGCGTCTCGCTCAACTTCTTCGAGCTCGACGTCCCGACGATCAGACTGTTGGCCGCGGCGTTTCCCGATGAGATGCCGGTGTTGAACTCCGAGGCGAACTTCGTGAACTCGCTCGTCGTTTGGCTGTCGAGGTCCTTCCGGTCGATCAACATGATAGTCCGGTCGACCCCGGGCTTCCGGGCAAGAAGTTTCGTCGACACGAAACTCGTCAAGGTCTTCCCGGACCCGGTCGCGTGCCAGACGAATCCCGACTCATGTCGCGCCGCCGATGCAAAAAGTGCCTCGATGGCATGGATCTGATACGGATGCAGGACCATGAGTGCCTTGTTGTCCTGGTCCTCACTGACAATCGTGTAGTTAGCGATCAAGCGGTGTGCGTCCGGAATGTTCAACATCTGTTTCACGAACTCGTACAGGTTGTCGACTTTCCGGTTCTCGGTTGTGCGCCAGCTGAAGACGAACTTCCGATGCATGTCCTTCGGGAGCGCGTTCGCGAAATAGCGCGTCGTCTGTTCGTTCGAGATGACGAAGAGTTGGAGCGTCGAGAAGATGTTGTTGCGGAACAGTCCCTCTTCCGCATACTTCTTGATCTGGTTGTGCGCCTGGTATACCCCGTCCTTCGCCGTCACCTTCTTCAACTCAATCTGGACGATCGGGAGGCCATTGATGAGGAGGGTCACATCGAAACGACGGTCACGTCCGTCCTCGTCTACCTTTTGTTTCGCAATTTGGTGGACGACCTCATACGTCGAGATGCCGCCCCCGATGTCACGGTTCGAGTAGAGGATGAGCGACATCGAACCGAGCGAAGAATCTTCCCGCTCGATAGTAATTCCGGCGATGCCGTTCTCGCCTTTCAGCCAACGTGCCGCGTCGAACGGTGTCTGCGTCTTCGAGAGGAGCTCCGTCTTGATAGTGTCGAACTCCTTGTCCGTGAGCGGATGTTCACCGATCTCTGATAGGTTGTTGCGCGTGATCTTATGACGGAGGTTGTCCCAGAGATCCGCCTCCGATTTCAAATCCGGTCGATAGTTCCATTGGTTGTGCCCTTCCCCGAGCACCTCGATCAGTCGATGTTCGACCGCGAGCTCATCACTATGTGTCGTCTTCACCACGATTCCCCTTTTCGTTTTATCAGATTATACGAACATTTTCTGAAGGAAGCCTTTCTTCGTTTCCTTCAAGGCCTCAAGTTCTTTCTCTTTCAACTCGATGACCTCATCCAGTTGCCTGAAGAACTCACCGATTTTGATTTGTTCTTCAATTTCTGGAAAAAGAAGCTGTACTTTTTTAATCTCAGAATTCTGTAAGTGAACTACCGATTTTCCTTGAGCAAATTTACTTAACTCCCGCTGTACTTTCCCGTTAGATAAAGCTAATGCTAAAAATATCGGTTCGACTTTATTTGTCGGGCGGATAATATTTAAATCTCCACCAATGATAATACCAGGCACAGTAATAGCAGAAGCTCGAGCAATATCCTCCGAAGATTCACCAGAAGCAGGAACCACCACCTCATTCCCAGCGCTAATAACTGATTTTTCTTTTTCACTTACATAACTAGATACACTTGAAATAATAGATTTATAATTCGTATATAACTGACCGTAGAGCAAAATAGGAGTACCTTCAGTAATTAAATCTCCTTTTGAATACCCACTACCCTTCGAGAAATCGGCCAAGTTTGCTAGCTTTTCTTCATTCCATTTCTCAGTGAACCCATTAAAACGAAACTGAGGCACAGATTCCCCGTTTTGTGGAAACATCTTTTGCAAGAAACCTTGTTTGGTTTGTTTGAGGGCTTCAAGTTCTTGCTGATGAAGAGAAATCGTATCGTCTAAATCTCTAAAAAATTTGCCGATTTTCATTTGCTCTTCTTTATTTTCGGGAAAATTGAAAAACATTTCTTTTATAGCAGTTCCTGATGTCAAAGCTCTAGTTGTCATAGAACTTTTTGTCTTCATTTCTTCCCTAAAGGAAGCAGTAAAAAAGACGTAACTTTTAAAATCTAAAGTAAGAGGATCTTCCTCTATTGCCCGTCCTCTCAATACAAAACCACTAAACACCGTGTCAATTGCATCATTAATCATTACGGAGGGAAGTCCTATTTCATTAATTGTCTCAGATGTTCTTGTGAAAAAAATATCGCCCTGCTTCACATTGTAATTTTGAATTTCTTTTGTTGATAATTGAACTTTACCTTTTAATTGTTCAAAGAAGATTCTTCTGTTATGAAATACATCGGTAAAGTTTACAATTGGTGTACCGGATCCGAAAAATTCTTTTTCTTTGTTTAATCCGTTTTTAAATGTATAAAAATCTCCGATTTTCTTCTGTTCCCACCTCTCTGAAAACGATGGGAATCTAATTTCAGGTTGTATATTATTTTTCACGTTTAAACACCTCTAACGCCCCTTGAATCCATTCGTCTTCTTTTTGGTCATATTGAAGAGATGAAATCATTTCAAAAAGACTCGCTTCCAGCTCTGCTTTCTTTTCACGAACTGCTTTTAACTCACTCCCGATTATTGCCAAATCGATTTGTTCTTCCTCTTCAAACGTATCGACATATCTCGGGATATTGAGGTTAAAGTCATTTGCTTTGATTTCATCAAAACTTGCGACATAAGCATATTTTTCTACAGCCTCACGCTTTTTATACGTTTCAACGATTCGGTTGATGTGCTCAGCCGAGAGTTTGTTCTGATTTTTCTCTTTGGTAAAGTCTTTACTCGCATCGATGAAGAGGACATCACGCGTCTCACGATTCTTCTTCAAGATGACGACCGTCGTCGGAATCGATGTTCCGAAGAACATGTTTCCTGGTAAACCGATGACCGCATCGATACTTCCATCCTCCAACAACTTCCTCCGGATGACGCCCTCGGCTGCCCCTCGAAAAAGAATCCCGTGAGGTAAGACGATTGCCATCGTCCCGGAATCTTTCAAATGGTAAAAACCATGAAGGAGAAATGCAAAGTCTGCTTTTGTCTTCGGCGCCAGCTTGCCGTAGCGGTTAAAACGTGAATCATCAAGGAACGTTGTATCCGCTGACCAATCAGCAGAATATGGAGGATTCATGAGAACCGAATCGAACGTGTACGGTTCATCCGTCGGCCAGTCCTTGTTCAAGGTGTCCCCGTTCCGTAGGCGCATGTCTTCACTGTCCACACCATGGAGAATCAGGTTCATCTTCGCCAAGTTGAATGTCGTCGTGTTCAACTCTTGGCCGTGATACTTCACGCTGTCCGGATAGTTGAGATAGTTCCGGACGTTCAACATGAGTGACCCTGATCCCATTGTTGGGTCGAAGACGCTGAAGAGTTTCTTGTCTTCTTGGCCGATAGTGACGATGCGTGCCATCATATCCGATACCTGATGAGGTGTATAGAATTCGCCCGCTTTCTTCCCTGCCTCTGAGGCGAATTGGCTGATTAAGAACTCGTACGCGTCACCGATGACATCGCCACCGTAGCCTACTAAATCGACGTACGCCAACTTCTTCAACACTTCAGTGATGGTGATATTCCGTTGCTGATCATCTGATCCAAGTTTCTTCGACTTCAAATCGACGTCATCGAACAGGCCATTGAACTGCACATATTTTGATGCCAAATCGACGAACGCCTTGTTGAGATCGTTCAATTGGAAGATGTTTTGTTGTGCATGGTCGGCCAAGACATTGAAGAGATACTCTGGCGCAATGTCGTAACCGAGCGTGTCGACCAATGTCTCGATCAAGTCATCCTTGATTTCATCATCCGACATCAGCTCTATGTAAAGTTCCGTCTGTTTCTTCTGTGTGTCATATTCCTCTAGCGAGGCGTCCGCGCTCACGACCACCTTCTCCAAGAGCTTGTCTGAGAGATACTTATAGAAGATGAGGCCTAGCAGGTAGTTCTTATATTCTGAGGCGTCCATTTTGCTGCGAAGGTTGTCCGCTGCGCTGAACAGTTTTTGGTTCAATGCTGACATGTCTTTTTTTCCCCTATCTGATATTCGAAGTTTAATGATAAAAAATTATTCCACACTAAGCATTATAGCGGTTTTGATAGATATTCGAAAGTGACACCCATCCCATTTTTTTACACGCCGTGTCTCGTATTTATCTATATAATAGACATCATCCTTCAAAAGATTTACGAGAAGAAGGCTTTAGAGGAAAACGAAGTGTATTCAAGAAATAAGTGGACTGACATGACTATTTCTCAACTACGACTTATTCGACGTCGAAATGTATACAATGATAAATTTCAACCCATCTCTAAGTCTGTTCTTATAAAAAAATGATTGAATTTGATAAACATCAAAGATTTTTCAATTGGAAAATATTATAATTGACCTGATTAACTACATATACCGGGGAGCGATAAAAAATGTCAAACAATGAATCGAAAGAGGCCATCTTGGTCGATAGTTTTAACATTTTGAAGGATGATATCGAGAGACATGATAGCAAGCTCGCAACGATTGTCGAGAAGATGATCACAATCAATGCAGGGCTGGCACTTGAGATGTGGAAATTCCTTCTCGAGAACGGCCAACAGGCACTCAAAGAGAGTGGTTATACGCTGACTGGCGGCATCATCTACGACTTTAAAAATCGAATCGGGGCCGAAGGGGTCATCCAAGTCTTTAAAGACCACGATGACCTCGTCGAAGCATGCTTCGGTATCTCGAACGATGTCTATACATATTCAATAAGCGAAGCTATCCAATACGGGGAAATCAGTCTGGCCGACCGGATGCTCTCACTCGCACAGACCAACCCTTATAAGGACAATAGTTTTGCTGAAATCCTAGAGGAGGTCTGTGACACGTTCGCAAGTGACTTCGAGGACATCCAGACCTTTGATGAGGATTGGGATGACCAGGACGAGCACGATCGCAAGGTCATTGTAGCAAGCTTCGGAAGCAACCTTCTTCTGCGCTGGGTACAGACGGTGACGGACAGTGAGCAACGGGCACGCTTGAATGTCACATTGATTGATTATGTATAATCCTCTCCACTCGACGATTGAGGAATTGAGCTCTGTCTTTTTGAACGAGGCGCTGAACTCGCCTCGATTGTTCTCTGATATGGCGGCCATGGAAAGCTACATGGCCGAAAGTTACGGGGAGCGTGTCTTTGTCGAGATGCTTCAAAATGCCGACGACGCTGAATCAATGAGATTTCACGTGGTCGAACGCGATGGCCACGTGTTCATCGCCAATGACGGGAAGCCCTTCGACGAGACAGATGTGAAGAGCATTTGTCGGTCGGGGGCAAGTGAAAAACAAAGAGGAAAATCCATCGGTTATCGAGGTGTGGGCTTCAAGAGTACGACCCATCTTTCAGATACGATTTACATCCACTCGAACGACTGCACGTTCTCTTTTTCAAGGTCTCTTGCTGCCAGACGCTTGAACATAGAAGATTTGAACGCCGTTCCCACCATCCGAATTCCTTTCTTGGCCGGCGAAATAGAATCGAATGTCTTGGACATGATGAATGAGTTGAAGCGCATGGGTTTTACGACAATCTTCATCTTTCAACATGCGAATTATCAGACCCTGATTCAGGAGGTCGAGTCTCTCACTGAGGACTATCTGTTGTTCTTGAGGCATATCAGGCAGGTCACCATCGATGTTCACGGGATAGCGTTACATGGCTCCATCCAGAAGCGTGGCGACATCATCTCGATACAGTTCAACAACCGTTCATCCTCTTGGAAGCAGCTCGGTCGTGATGGCGCACAACTGGCCTTTTTGTTAAATGACAATCAAGAGATTGTGCCATGTTCGAGGAAACAGGCGGTGTTCCATTGCTATCTCCCGACATATGAAGAGAGCCCGTTCGCACTCAAAATCAACAGTGACTTCTCCACAGACCCGAGTAGGAAGCATATCAGTCTGGATGAGCGGACAGATGAGGCCTTGAATCAAAGTGCCTCCTTGCTTTTTTCCGAACTTCAATCTCAGGTGAACTCTGACTGCTCTCAATTGACTGGACTTGTCGAGGTGATTGGAAAGCGAAACACGTTCAACAAGATCCCTCGTCGTTTCATCGAGGAGTTTTATTCGATGCTTCGCAAAGACTGGATTCTGGCGCGAGATGGAAGAATCGTCTCACCCGAACATTTCAAGAAAAGACCGACTTTCTTAGATGAATCCGAATGGAACTTGATCCGTAGACATACCCCTTTACTTGGGACGCTACCAGTCACAAACGGTGAGGCTTTGCAGGCATTGGACGGCTTTTTGCATGACTTTGCAAAAGAATCCTATACCTTGGCAGAGTGGATTCTCATGATGTCCTCCGAGGACTTTATGAAAAGCTTGCCCCAACCGCTTTATATCAAGTTGTACGCAAATATCTTCAGGATGGCTCGAAACCAAGACCTCTTCTCCCAAACGACACAAGATTTGCATGGTTGTTTGATTGCGAGTGGGGACACCTACGTCCTCATCAAACAGGCCAAAGAGGATGATTTATACACCTTCTTCAATGAGCTTCGTAAACACATCAGCACCAGTGAGTTACGGTGGATTCAAGAGAAATTTGAAATCAATCTAGATTTCACTTCTAGTACCGAGACATCGACCATACAGAAACAGACGTCCCTCTCGACAAATGTGCCTCGGCAGGAACAGTCAACCAGAAAAGTGATATCAAGGTGGCGGGCGGCGGAACAACAGTGTATGGAATTCGAAGTGATACAAGGCAACACACCCCGTGACGTGAGCAAGCAGAATCTTGGCTATGATATCGTCAGCAGGACCCCTTCTGGTGAGGAAAGATACATCGAGGTCAAGTCCGTGAAGAACAGAGGTACTAAAATCTCGTTCACCAATAACGAGTACACTGCGGCCCACATCCACGGAGACCATTATTATATCTGTGTGGTCTATGATGATGCCGAAGACCTTGTCTTCGAGTATATCCGAAACCCCTTGGAAAAACTGGTCCTCGAGAAAGTGGTCAGGCAATGGGAATGGGTCTGCGAAGAATACGACGGTGAGATTTTCAAAGTTCAAGGTCAATAAAAGGAATATGTCCGGCAACTTATAAGTTCCTTTTTTAACATTTGAAAATAGCCTCAACATCGTTTTCTTCCCAATCAGTGTTTTTCGCGATAAAAATCCATGGCATTTCACCCGTTTTTCTATATCTTCTGCCCTCTCATTCATTATGGATTGGATGTAAAGGACGTCTTCTATCAAGGAGACGTCCTTTACGTATGGACAAAGAGGATGAGGAAACAACCACTCTATTCAAAAATCTTTTTCTAATCGTCATTCAAATATCAGATACCATAAGCTGTATGCGGCACGATGAAAGGTCATTTCTTCGTACAACATTCGAAAAGGCAATCTCACTTCCCACTCATTTTCTTATCTATTATTTATAAATAAGACCTTACTCTGATGACAGAATCAGGTGTCGAGTATTGGTACAGAAGGGACTGAGTCGATATCTAGAGTACAAAATCAAGTCGTGGCAAGAAAGAGGGTGACCAAACATCTATCGGCCAATACGAAGGTGATGCCAGCAGAGTGATAGTAGTCCCGACCATTGCATGAGTAGAGGTGAACGGCGACGGTAAGTTCCGAGGAAACGAAATCACGGATGAAGTCTTCATTATCTTCATTCGTGATTCGTTCTTTGAATCGTGTGATGGCATGTCGTGTGAGTGTGAGTTTCATGGTTATGACCTCCAGATCAATGAATAGGTATGAAGCGTTCTCCGACGATCGTATAAACGTCGAGACGATGGATGGAACAGTACCGCAATAAACTGCGGATGAATGAGATGGCGTTGGCATTGGAAGTGCTGTTTTCTAGGAGCAGATAATAGTCGGGGATGACTAGGCAATCATAAAGGTCGACAAATGGAAAACGAGAATGTGTGTCGCTAAGGAAGTGTTCGGCTGAAATGAATGCATCCTCGTAGTCGATGCCATTCTTTAGATTCGTATAGTCGGTGGTGACCTGTTGAAAGGTGTCTATAGGAAGACGGTCTAGAATCCCCAAATCTCCGTTTAAGGAATCTCGGAACATATGGTAAAACGAGGTATCAGAAATCGACAGTTCTTGTGGTTTCAACCCCTTGATGATGTCAGGCATCATGTCACTACACTCTGAATAGCGTCTGCGAAGGCTGCGCCAGTTTCTATCGATGAACGTGTGATAGGTCTGATGATGAAAAGAGATCTCGGGAGAGAATGAGTAACGGCGTCGAGTGATGAACAGACATGATGGATTCGATTTTTTGAACAGGTTGATTTGGTTAGATAAGCGTTCTTGATCAAGTTGATTCATCAGAACTCCTCCTATGATTTTTTCAGGATAACAAAAACTTTTGGGGCGAAGCCCCGGGCATCCGACGACTCAAAAGGAGAAGGCTGTAAGCCCCCGCCCTCCGAGGTTTGGCGGGGACCGCCCACCTTCGACCATCAAGTGCACCGGCGAGGCGGAGCCCTCGCCCGACCTGCGGGCACACCGAAGACGCTCGGGGCAGAGTACCGGGCCCCGACGACTCAAAAGGAGAAGGCTGTAAGCCCCCGCCCTCCGAGGTTTGGCGGGGACCGCCCACCCCCGACCATCAAGTGCACCGGCGAGGCGGAGCCCTCGCCCTCTCTAGACATGACTCAAAAACTTCGGGGCCGAAGCCCCGGGTTATTGGTTTTATTCATTTAAATCGCCAGATACAAGAAAAGACCTCGAGCGCGGGGCACTCAAGGTCTTTTCTTCACTTGATACGTTATGAATAACTCTGATACATCTTCACGGAATCATTCCATAGAACGAAATTAGTGGAGAGGGTCCCACCGCAGACCTTACATTCAGAAGCGTGGTCCTCTGGTTCCTGTTCGATGGAATCTGGATGGTCTTGTTTGACCCTATGTAGAGACTTCTTCAACATCCCACCGAATGCGATGGAACGACGCCTGAACATGGCACTTTCGAATGAATCAAAGTGCTCGTGAGCAATCACGGACTCGATGGACTCAAATTTCATCGGATACTTCGTGACCTCCAGGACCGCCCCCAGTATGTCTTTTTCATCTCCGCTCCGTGACTTCACCCTTCGAATGTCTACAATCGGCGTATAGTCGACCTGTAGACTCTCTTTCCAGAGTGCCGCCCAGGTGTCTTGCTTCAAATAATACTTCCCGGTGAAATATGAGTGTCTGACATAAATGAGAACATGGAAATGTGGATGAAAGGTATGGTCTCGTTCATTAAAGGTCACTTCCATCCCCCTGAACCATCCTTGGAGTACCGAACGTACCTGTTTTCTTTGCGATAGCCTCTGCCAACTCTTCATCATGTGTCCGACTGCATCGCCCAACTCCTCCGGGTAGACGTTTTTGATTGTCAGCGTGAGGAATAACCAATGGCCCTTGCTGATTTGCGCGACTTCATCCACTACCGTCTTCAATTGTGCCCCCAACATATAGGAACGATGTACCGTACAAATCGGGCAGAATCGATTCTTGCAATATTGAATTTGAATCGATTGATGCTCTAGATGATTCTGACATTGCTTCGATAAGATCACATTGCTACATTGTTTGATGCTCAAAGCTGCGTTCCCTTTGCCTATCTTCTCATAGGCCGCTACCAGAGAAGGGATATCACCACTGTTCGTCTTCACTTGCCGGATACTCTCTAGCATCTTCATTTTCTTACCTTCAATCCTTATAGATTCAAACTGCTGTTACTCTCACGTCATCAAAGAATGAACGACCATCCATCAAAAAAGCCAATATTTTCTTTATATTCAATTTTAATCTCTTTATTTTACACTTTATTGTAATCATTAACATGTGTTATCTTGAAGTGAAATCTGAAAGGTCAATCTTGTACCTCCAACTTGAAAGGAGATACCCCGATGAGAATGTTCCTGTCGATTCTGATGTTATACATCCCACTCGTCATCTATTTGAAAATCCTAGTCGAGTGGCCATGGCTCATCCTTTTAATCGGTTCGTGTGTACTGCTTTTCATATCGTATAAAAAACGTAAGAACAAGGCCACGAACTAAAAAGTATCCTGATTCTCTCCTGTCATGAAAAGCGTCATCAACGTCTTTATCATTGAATATAAAACAACGTCTCGTTGTCACTTGGGACGCCGCCAGCATTCGATCACTTCATTCCATCTGTACAATAAAAGGGGGTGGGTAGATATCCTTAAATCGGAATCTCTCCTCCCCCATCCATTGATTGTCACACTGACTCCGAAGACCCAACACGTTCAATAGAGATAATGACTTCTCTGTGAACGCATTTCACGAAACGACGTCTGATTAGGTACCTTTTGTCACAGCTCATAAAACGAACTTAAGAACGTTGTGAATGTCTCGCTTACCTTCTCCGACTTTTGTAGTTCCTCATCCCAAAAGACGACTGTAGGCTCATCTTTCAACGGGTCGTAGTAAAAACATACGTAGTTCCCGAACTGGTCGATCATGAAGGGGAACGTGTCAGGCGGTAGACGACCGCTCATCGTATCATACGTGCCCCAGATGCTCTCCTTAGCCTCAGGGTCGAATGAGAGGAGCGATTTTGCGACCCTTTCCTTTGAATCCTTTGTATCGAAGACGTTCGGTCTTGGACGACCATTATTATGTTCCGTGACGATTTCTTTATATGACTTCGGGAACTGGATGTCATTCTTCTCTTCGAAATCTTGAATCAACTTCTCATTCTTCAACGGTTTGACCAATACCCATTCCATTTTGACACCTCGCTTTATCGATTTATAGACCCGCCGCCCCAGATGGAGCGGCCACCGGTATGGGCGGTCTGTTCATGTATTGCCTTGTCCACCAGTTGCAGCGAGCCAGGTTCCTCTCCATGGTGCCACACATATCCGTCAGGCGTGTCCCCATACTCGATTTCCTCGAGCTGTTCTTCCGTGAACAAGTCACGAAGGTCAGGGTTCTCTTCGACCGCCTCTTTCAGCTGTTCGTTCGCTTCTCTGAATTGACGGGCGTCACGTGCATCATAGAGTGCTTCGTCAAGGGTGGCCTCGAAGGGATATTCGAAGGTCGGGAATACACCCTCGATGGTTGTGCCGTTCGGTAACTCGACGACTTTCTGTTCGAACGGGACGCCGCTCACCTCATGGGTCTGTCCTGCCAATCCCTCATTCCGGCATTTTAGATACGGCGAATCCGTGACACGTACTTCCACCTCTAGGACCGGGGTACGGGGCAGGTCCTTCGTCTTCTCTATGGAGGACATGCCTCCCATATTTTCTAAGCTCTTTTTAGCTATCTCGGTCGCTGCTGTCACCAATACCTCCATCATGATGATTCCCCCTCGCTTTTATAGGTGTACCAGTCTTTATAAAACGAATGGAATGAGGGGACACGGCTGCAATGATAGAGCATCATATACTCCTGAATCTTCGAGGCTCGTGAATCTTCTTCGACGAAGACGGACAGCGCCTTCTTGAAGCGTCTGTCGAATTGTTCGAAGGTATCGGTCGCGGTCGCATACGAAATGATTTCGTCGATGGGGAGGTAGCTCCCAATCAGTTCCCCGATCAAGACCTCGTTGCCGGGTTCGAGCAGGGTCAATGCTTTGTCCTTCGAGAGTTCCTCGACCAGCTGCTCGCGCAATCCAGAACGGACCTCACCGTTCATGCGTATCTGTTCTCGCAACTCGTCACGATTCAACGGTGATGAGAAAAGGTTACCTACGAGTCTGGTCAATGCGTCACGTCGAGATCTGAGCTCTGCCTTCAAGTCATACGTGTACTCATATCGTCCCCCTTGAAGGGATACGCTCACTTTACACAATACGGGCTCCAACCAATTGTTCTGGTAGACGGCTGCCACACCTGTCTCCAATCTTGCCAACTCGTTCAGTTGCTGGTCATTCAGACCTGCGGACGTACCGACGAGTTGACGGTCAGCGAGGTCTGGCAGACGCATGATGATTTTCGTGTTCGTGTTACGGATTGCGGACGGGTCCAGCAGGTTCGGTGACTGGTCCACCAGGATGAAGCCCTCCCCGAACGTCCTCATCTCCGCGATGCCATTGGTGATCATCTCAATCGATTTGCCTTGGAGGTTGCTGCCCTCCGTGGATTGGTCGGTCGTCGTCTTTTTAAGCAGATGGTGTGCCTCCTCCAGGACGGTCACGTGTTTCAATGGACTGTTCATAGTGGTCGCGGTATGGGTCCTGTGCTCCTGCAGTCGCATGAAGAGGATTCCCATCATCAATGATTTCGTCTCGGTGGAGCCTACGAGACTGAGGTCGACGATACAGTTCTCATCGAAGAGAGTCTCTGAATCGATTTCGTCTGCCACCAAGACTTTGCTGAGGAGACCTGTCGTCAACGACCTGACCCGGGTCACGAGCGCCCCGACATAGTTGCTCTTCACCTCTTCAGAGTATCCCGAGCGTTCAATCACCTCAGGTAGGACCCGGACGAGGTCTGTCATAGAGGGATATACGACATATCGCTGGAAGCTGATTGAGTGCTCCAGGTTCCATCCGCTCTTCCGATAAATCTCCTCGACCGCCTCCCTCAAGATGGCCGGCATCGCTGCATACATCGGCCAACACGCATTGAAAATCTCAATCAATCGTTCGATATGCTCAAGGACATGGACCGAATCGGGGAAGCGGAATGGATTGATGCGTAACAACGGGCTGTGCTTCTGATTCGTCCCGAACACGCGGACACTAGGGTCATCACTGAAGACATGCTTGTACTCACCTTTTGCGGGCTCGATGACGAGGAATTTGATTCCCTCTTTGACGAGTTGGCCCAACACTCGGTAAACGGTGTTCGATTTACCAGATCCGGTGGAGCCGGTGATGAAGGTGTGCATGGCAAGGCTGTCCGTATGCAGGTGCAACGGGGTCTTGAACGATTCACCCATATGATACACCTTGCCGATTTCAATCCCTTTTCTCGGAGGCGGTGCCGACAGGTAGGCGACACTTCTTCCGAAGTCTGCCATCTCGACGACTGGCAGACCAGCTGTCGATTTTCTAGGTAATGTGAGCGCGATTGAGAGCTCTCTAGTGTTCACAAGGGAGCCGCTCGTCAGCGGCCAACCTGGTAGCTCAGGACTCATGAACAGTGGATGCTCGAGGCGTCTCAACGCCTGATTGATTTTAGGTAGCTCTGCATGTCCCCTGCCCCAGACAGAGATGGCCGACCCCTCGATGGAGGAATCCTTCCCTCGGATAAGGGACTGGTAATTGGCCGCGGCCACTCGGGCCGTCTGCTCGTCGTCGGCGATGAAGTAGGCGCTGTAATTCCAGAGACCAAAATCGGTCGCCTCGTTCAACCGCTCGAGGTGGACATCGATTTTTTTGAGAATTTCTTGTACCTGCTTGTTCTCCACCTCGAGCTGCAACGTCTTGGAACTCCCCTCCGTATGGGTCTCGTTCGTCGAGATATTCTTGGTCGTCGTCGTCGTTGTCCCGTTTGTCCGCGTCTCCCCATCTGAGGAGGACTCGGTCTCGGATGTGTTCCGACCGCGCGTATAGCTGTAAATTATGACGCTGCCTGTGTGGGAAGAGTTGCTGCCCTCGGTCTGGCTCGTGGTATGGGTCTGTGTCTTGCCGATGCTCTCGTTCAACGAGTCAGATATCCCTTCACTGATTCCTTCGACCAACGAGTAACTATCATTTTTTCCCTCTGAATAGGTCGCTTTCTGATATCTGGATAACGAGGTATACATTTCCTCATACCCCTGTCTCATCGTCACCACTTGCTGTGGGGTGACACACTCTGCAAGAAAGACAGCAGAGAATGGTTCACCGTGCATCGCATTGATCAATCGTTCAAGTCCTTGGACATCGAAAGGTTGGTCGGGGTCTTTCAAAGATGGGATCCCTGTCACGCTGGAAATCATACGGGGCGATTCGACGGACGGCAACACCTCATCAAGGAGTGCTGAGAATGCTGAATTGCGTGTTTTAGTGAACTTTGTTCCCGGTAAGTTCCCACGTAGACTCTTCACCAGACTCTCTTGTGCCGATGCCGCCTCGTCGGATCGAATTCCCACGAACAGACGTACACTCTCTCCGTCACTGTTGATGATCAAGGCTAAGTGATCACGCAAAATCCCGATCGTATTGTAGATGTTCGTCAACTTTTCAAGAATCGGTTCATCTTTTTCATAAACGATTTTTTCAATTTCGACGAACCGGACCTGTTCAATGACGTCATTAGAGGCCTCAACATCGACTGCGCAAACCTCGAACCGATCTAACTGTTGTAAGAAATGCTTCTCTATCATCGTCCGGGCCTGTATGACGATATCTTGTGCCTCTTTTACCTCTAATGTTAAATCGTTCATACCTCTCCTCCTTCACGTCTTTTCATCTCACGCTTTTCTATTCGAGAGCCTTTCTTTCCGCTCATCATATGCGCTCTCTATCAGTTGTCTTTGTGATATCGTTCGGTCCTGCGGGGGTTGGAGAATCCGCTCTTCTTTTAGACTTTCCAGTCTCTGCTGATAGGACCTCAGCTCGGCCGTCATCTTCTCCAATTCACGATAATCACCACGGCTGAAGGGTTTTCCTCCGTTCACCCTACACAGGAACTGAAACATGCTTCTAGGGATGACTTTTCCGAACTCGAAACAGACATCAATTAAGATGATAGATTGCTGTATCAAATTCGAGATTCGAGCAGACGTCACCGAATCCCATTCACCAGAACGACCAATAGAATCAGGAGCAGGCTTGCCACGACGAGCCCGGTCGTGGCTTTGAGCTTTTTTGGCTGCGGGATGACGACATCCTCATTTCTAAAATATGTCGATTCATTAGATTGCGGGTATACATGGGCTCCCACCTCTAACATATGTTTGTATCTCTCTTCAGAGAAGTTATTGCGCAAGTCGACCTGCAGGTCAACAAAGTACTCCTCTGTCCAGCAAGCACGATCCATTACAAGCTCTTTGTCATCCGCTTGGTCGAATACCGTGATGTTCGACTCATCCAAGGTCTTCAATGCATCCTTGATGGTCTTGTCGGTATCTGCGGGATTTCCTGTTATATAGGCCTTCAATAGGTTACGAATCATTTTTCTATCGTTTGTCATCACTGCCTCTTCGAACCTGCTCATGATTTGATTTCCTCCTTCATATTCAAAGCAATGATGTTGTCGAGATAAATCAAAAAATGTCTCACCCACTCGATACCATTCTTCAATCGCTCTGCTTCCCCCGCAAGATACTCTGCTTTTTGGGCGTGCTCTTTGAACTCGTTCAGTCTGAGTCTGGTCAGTTCGTCATATCGTTCCGCCTCATCTTTAAAATAAGCCTCAAATCGTAATAGCTGCTCATATGTGAACTCGATTGCCTGGTCAAACAAAGTTTCGATGTTCTCTTCGATGGGAAAAATGAACGCCTCTGAAACTTCTTTCATATCGACATACTCGACATCACCGTACCTCGGAACACTTACCTTTTTCGGCTTCCAAAATTCAAAAAATCGGCGATTATTGTTCTTCTCTTCCGAATATCCGACAACCTCGTTCTCGACGAAAGTATTCTTCTCGATGATTTTTCCCGCCTCTAGTCTTGGGATGGCAAAGGCGTTTTGCCAAACGTCCAAGTCAAAATGATTGTGTTCGAATGAGATGATGTTCCGGATGTGGTCCTGATAGGCTTGAATGCTTTTATCAATTTGTCCCATTATGATGGAATCGATTTTGTTCTCAATATCGGTCACTGCGTCAAGTTGGAGCATCTCGACATCTTGAATGGCCTTCTCGACGAGTGATTCAGCCTCATTCTTTCGAACTTTCCCCTGCCCTCCGTTTATTTGCTTAGTCAGTTCACTGAAACGTGTAAAAATCTTACGATTTATCGGCTCGAACGACGCCCTCGCATCAATCTCATCGCGAAAATTTTGGATTTCTTTGACCAGCTCCTCAATCTTATCTTTTTTAGAGATTTCCTCTTCAATATGTTCGATGGCTTTTACGATTTCCTGTCGTTTTTCTTGATTCGTTACGATTCGAGATTTCAGCTCTACTTCAGCCCCTTGCTGAACGACATTGTCACGTATGACCTTCACAGCACTATGCACCTTGGATGGCACCGCGTATTTCTCCAGGTATTCGTTGATGGCCTCCTCTAGACTGGTGATGCCTGAATAATGTAAGACCTTCCCATCTTCGTCCTGAACAGATTCGATTTCATTTGAAATTTTAGCTTTGAGCACCGGGTGTAATGATGCATGGTTGTTCAGTCGCATGTCAGGCTCTTCTAGATAGAGTTCTCTAAGAGAAGAGTAGGTGCTCCGCTCTCTCCTCGTGAGTTCGTATCCTGCACTTCTTTTGCGGATCAATTTTGCGATTTCAGCAGAAATCGGGAAGATATTCGGATTTGTGATGTCAAACTTTTCAAGGTCACGTTCGATGTCCTTGATTGCCGCTTCGATGCTCTCTCCTTTTTCTGGGTCAAACTCGTCCGCCTTGTTCAAGGCGAAGATGAAACGGTCTTTCGCATCCTTTCCGTTTTTCGACATATGCTCTGATATGGAATGAAGTAACTTATGATCGTCTTCGATTCCTAATTGGGTCCCGTTGAATACATATAGAATTAACGGTTTCAAAGATTTCTCGCTCTTGATGATTTCCATGGTGCGTAATTTGTGACGATCATCCATCGCATTGTTAGGTCCCGGTGTGTCAACGAGTGCGATGTTCATTCTTTGATTGCGTATCGCGGGAATTCGTCCCTCAATGACGACGTAACTAATTCTTTCGTCGTCATTGAATTCACTTAGAATATTGACGTCAACATCTTTCGTCCTTTTGATGACTTTCATTGATTTGTCATAAGCGACCGCATCAAACCCTGATTTATCAGGGACGTTCTTGATTTTCGTGATTTTCGCCGTGCAAGCCTGATTTTTTGAAGGAAGTAGCTCGCGTCCGACGAGTGCATTGATGAGCGTGGACTTCCCAGAGCTCATCGTCGCGATGACCGCAATCTCAAACTCTCCATCGATTTCTTTTTTGAACAGATTGTTCAATTCTTTGTCTCTCAGTTTCTCGGTTGGCGCATCTTTGAGAGAATCGACCAAGTGGTTCAGTTGCTCAATCCTGTCCTCGTCTTCTTTCACGGGAATGTGCACCAGTTTGACGTCAGGATATCCCTCTCTCATCTCCTGTAAATCAGAAAAATCGACAATCGTCCCTGTAAAACTTAGTTCAAAACGATTGTCATTCAACTCATCTTCCAGTAATGGGAAAAGTTCTTGCACCCATGCTTGTAACATGCGGCCTTGATAACGGGATAATTTTGATTTATTCATCAAATTTGAACCTTTATATGTCATTACAGTCTCTAGCGTGAATGGATTATAACGCATCTCAACTTTCATTCTCTTATTCCCTTCGCGTTTGTTTGTTGAAATTCAGACTCATGTCCAACTGTTTTTATTTTACATAATTTTTCATCGCAAAGCCTGCCGATTTTTATTAAAGGTGATAAATGGTTTTGAAATTCCAGATGGCTCAGGTGATGAAAATAGCTCTACATAGAGCTCAATCTTCAATCCGTATAAAATCTGTGTCGATTGCTAATATATGGATGAATAATCCGATTGGAAAGTTCGTATTTTCTATGTCTGAAAACTCCCTTACTTTTCATCGGTACTTTCTACAATGACGTTCTCAACATTTCGATTGGGTTGATCAGGTGTTAGGGCTATGGTACGATTAGAACACCCTGAGAATTTCACTTCTAACAAAAATGCAAGGGGGGTACATATTGATGAAATACTCTGTCTCCAAACAGATAAAGTACCTTAGACATCAAAAAGGGATTCTCTTTGACAAGATGTCCGAAGATGCGGCCAGACAGGTCTTACAAAATCGAACCTATTACTATAAGGTCACTTGCTTCCGTAAAAACTTCATCAAAAATCAGCAAGGAAGATATCTTGATGTCGATTTCGCGATATTGAACGACCTTGCCGTCATCGACATGCGTCTCAGGTATCTCTTGTTACATCTCACCTTAGACCTTGAACATGCGGTGAAGACAAGACTTGTTGAAAGTATCACATTGAGTAATGAGGACGGTTACTCCATCCTTCGTGAGTTTGATGAGCATGAGAAAAGTCGGTATGAGGCGCGATTAGACGGAGGTCCGTCTAAAAAAAGGTCTCCATATCGCGATATACAATCGATGCATATGAGGAAAGTCGATTCACATGAATACGACTACCATCTAATCAACGCGTACGACCGTAAAAATCCAAGCGGAAAACCTTTACCGGTCTGGGTCTTCTTGGAGAAGGTTTCTTATGGTGGTCTGGAGAAGTTCATTCATTTCTATGTCGAAAGCAAGAAGAGCAACTATAAAATCTTCAAACCTGCCACTGATCTTCTGATGTACAGTAAACGCATCCGTGACGCAGCGGCACACAATCGTCCTATTTTGATGAACATCGGGAACAATCGCCATGCTGGTGTCATCCAGAATCGAGTCTCGTCTGATGTCGAGCGATTCATCATCGAACGAACGGGTCATTCAAAAGGTACACCCGAACATGCCCGCGTCATGAAAAAGATGAAGAACACGAAGGTACATGATTTGCTTTGTGTTTTCATGCTGCATCGTCTCTACGTGAGCCCAGAAATCCAACAGGCACGTCAGAGAGACATCGAATCCCTTCTCGAGCGAGCAAGATATCGTAAAGAGCTCTATGTGATGCATCCACACATGACAAGCATTTTTGAGGTCTTCGCGTCCATCCTGTCCCAACAGATTTTGTCAGAATGAGAATGATATACCCCTGTTTACTGTTTACTGTTTACTTGTTTACTTGTTTACTTGTTTACTTTTTATCACGTTGTGGTAATATTATCAGTACAGATGAAAGACCCCGAAAAACACCGTAAGGTACCATAGGGGTCGCCCACTACCGACAGCCCTTCCTTCTCGCAAGGATTGTTCTGTTTTTAGGGGTTACATGGATGATTTCATTTAAAGAGTGCTGAACAGAGGATGCCCGTCTTCTGTTCAGCATTCTTTTCGTTTACAACAAGGAAACCATGACGTATTACTCTTTGCATCGTCCCTCTTCTTCCACCTGGTCATTTTTCTTACTCACCTTACCTGACGACTTCTCCTATAATCACTATAAAGATGTCAACATCCTGTCGGTCACTCGATGGCATGTGAAGACTGGTATTATCGCATCCAAGAGAATAGTGATGAACAAGGAGGAGAGAATTATGGTATGGTCTTATTGGAAAGCGGTTATTCATTATGGGCATGTCGGCCATCGAAATGAAATCAGTGTGGCAAGGTATCTTGTCACCCCTGAAGAGGCCACGACGGTGGATGTGATGATCCTGATCAATCAGATGCCCGGTACGAAGAAACGGGCCATGGTCTCCATCAAAAAAATTGATTCTTTGGAATATCTAGAGGGCTTACGGATGGAGAAGGAAGACTTCTTCTTACAGCGACTTTTCGAAAGGAAGGAAGCACGGTGACCCTACATCCCAACTTCCAACCGTATACATTTCGACGTCGAAATGTATACGGTGCCCATTTGATGAAAGACTTGACCGCGACTATAAACTAGTAAAGTGGTGAGAACTCCATGCAGTCGAAAGAAACAAAGGTGACCTCGTTCCGAGTGTCACCAGATGTCAAAGAACGTATACAGGAATTGATGGAACATCGACAGTTATCCACCAATCAATTGTTCGAGGAACTCCTGACATTGGCCGACAGACAGGCCTCCGACCCAATCATGGAGGAGGAGGACGCGGTATTGAACGCGGCACTCTCTCAGGTGAGAGCACTGTTCCATGAGCGTGCGACACGGATCGAGGCGCAGACGAAAGAGAATCAACGAATCAAAAGTCGTCATATAGAGGCAGTGCAAGGACTCGAGCAAGATATTCTTCTAGAACGTGAACGGTTAGAGTTGGATTTTCAGGAGAGACTTTCTGAACTTGAGGCGGAGGTTACTCGTTCCCAAGGCGAGCTGGGCGAAATGAAACGGGCCAAGGAAGCTCTACTCTCGACCCTAGAAACCGATAGAGAATCTTTCAAGGAACAGCTCAAGGAACAGAAAACAAAATGTTTTAATCTTGAGGGAGAAGTCAAGAGACTGGAACAAGAGCGCGGCCAACTCTATCGACAGAACCAGAGCCTTTTGGATATGATTGAGGATTTCAAGACCGGAAAGCAGAAGACGGACTTTCTTGAAGAAGAGAACAAGTCCCTTCAATTGGAGGTTCAGATACTTCGACGCGAAAAGGAGACATACGAACTACGCCTGAATGAGCAGATAGAGTTGGCGATTCTTCGTGAACGAAACAAAAGTGTAGATGATGAATGAAAAGGGAGAGGTGTCCACCGAAATGGGGACCCTCTCCTTTTAAGTACTTTTTAATGTATACATCAGTACTATCTCGTTCTCTCTATTCTTTCGTATACGAGTACTGTTTGATATTATAACCATGGTCACAGATAAGGGTTATTGTGTCGTCTGAGGTGCCGTCCACCTCAAAAATGATGACGAGCTCATGATCGTCCTTCAAGAATTCTTTCAATATCAGATATGTCTCATCGACTTTGGCTCGCCCTGCGACTTGGGCTCTGAGTCGTTTGAAACGGTGATTCTCGTATCTCGTACCTGTAAACGAATCTACCTGCTCCCCTATCTCTTTACTCAGCTGTGCCTTAAGTACATCCCACGCCACGCTGGTAAGTACCCATTGCGCGATAAAAAAGAGCACGTGTTCCATACCGCCACTGGCACCAGAGTCTATCCGTTCCTGCTGCCTACGGAGAATTGTGTATTCAACACCCTCATCCTCTAGCTTTTTTGCAAGGATCTCCGCTAACCCGGTCTGACCGATTTCTCTCGCGCTTATAATCAAGCCATCCCCCATCAAATTTGTGGACGGGAGATTCATCAAACGCTCATCAATTTCGGTCGTCGGTTCACGATTAGCTGAAACATACGCTCTACATATCTTTTCAATCGATTCAATCAATTGCTTGTCTTCATCGCTCAGTTCTGACGTGGTGAACATCATCCAAAACGTCACCTCTTGTCTGCCCTCCGTTTGAATCTGTTCGTATCGTAGCCAATCACCTTTTTCCATCAAGATACGGGTATATAAGTCCTCGACCGACTCATTGGACTCATCATTCCAGACTTGAAAGCTGTTTACCTCATGAATTAGCGAAGGCTGGTCTACGGAATCAAAATCAATTATCTCGACCATCAAATTTAATGTGAGTCTTTCCATGACAAAGCTTCCTCCCACCATAGAGCGATATTTGGGGGTGCGTTCATCGAACGCCGACCTCTTTCGACTCCTCGATTGCTCTTTCAAGATACAGCTCTTCCAAAATCTCGTGTAAAATCTTCAACTGACTGTGCCTCTTGTTTGAAATTATCTCAAGAAATGAGACGAGGAAGCGGGCAAAGAAGAACAGGGCGAGGATTCCAAATACGAAAGCAAACTTGAAAGTCGCGGGGAGGTCTGAGACGGTATTCAATATCGCTATAGATGAGGAAATCAGTATCGTGAGGTACACCATGTCCAGTGAATACTTTCTCTCATGGGCTCCAATCCTTACTTTGACTATTTCGGCAAATTCTTTGATATGTCTCGCCTCATGAATGACATACTCTTCTGTCAGAGCAACACTCACCGTCTTCTTCATCTGTTCGAACCTTTCAACCCTCTTCCGTTCCACCTCTTTGTCGGACTCTGTATTATAGTGCGACATCATCACCAAGGTCACGAGTACCGTGACGAACCATAGCACGAGCATCTTGAAGTCGAATATCTGTGCCGTCATAAATATAGGGGACAATAGAACGATGAAGGTCAAGAGAATTGATATGAAGAACCTACCCATCGACGGAACCCTCTTAAAGACACTCCCGGACGCCCTCTGTTCCGCCTCTAACCTCTTCAAGTAGAAATCAATCAATTTTTGTACCATATTATCTTAACTCTCCTGCCTTAGAAGAAATTTATATATCATCACGAACTGACACCAACACCATCTCTCGTTAAGGAAAGGAATTCTGTCATCTCCTCGCTTCTGAAGCGCTCCACCTCTCGAATGTCTTGCAGGACGGGACCGAAGGGTAAGGATTGGAGTATGTGAGGTCTCTGTAAAATCCGCTCATCGAATATGGCGACAACGCCCATGTCGTCCTCTGAACGGATGAGGCGACCGGTCCCCTGTTTCAGCTTAATCATCATCTCGTCCTCGATCATGCTCGGGATCAACGTGGCCTTATGTTGAATAACCGGATCGGGAACCGGATACGGCAGCCTCACCACGACGAGGCAGGAAAGGGCATCCCCTTTGATATTGACCCCTTCCCAGAACGAACCGGTCGAGAGTAACACCTTCGCCCCTCCGCCGGCAAAATCTCTCTGGAGACCCTTGACCGACTTCGTCCCATCCTGTTTCAAGATTTCCCAAGGTGAGCTCCCTCTCAGCTCTAAAAGGATGTCACTCACCTGGTCGAGTTGCTTTTTCGAGGTGAAGAGCACCAAGGTCCTCCCTTCGAAGACATCTGCCAACCGTTTGATTTCGAGCGCGATCGACGACGCGCTCTCCTCAGACTTCACATCGATCCCTCGACCAGGAATGTAGACTCGTGTGTTCCTCACGTAATCATATGGAGAGGGCTGGGGATGGCTGTAACTCATCTGCTTCGGCATGCCGAGCGCCTTTCGCTGGTACGAATAATACGAGTGATGGTCGTCCGGGTCATTCCCGGTCCCTAGTGTCGCCGAGGTCAAGATGACCGACCTCTTTTGGTTGAACAACAGTTTACGAATGATTTCGTTGATGTTCTTAGGAGCGCTACACATCACAAGGCCCTTCTGGCTGAATTCTCGTTCATAAACGGCCCAGTAGACAGACTCGTCGCGGATGATTCCATCAAGATACTCACGGAAGGTGTCGACAAGTGATGTCAATTCCTCATATAGGGTCTCTTTCGTCTCATCGTAATCGAAGTAAAGAAGATCATTGTGCAATGTATCCAACTGTTCGACAATCGACTCGATAGCTTCTCGATGCGAGAGCACGACAGATTTGAAGTCAAGGCGGTTGTCCAATATGTAGTCGGCCTCGTGTATATGTTCTTTTCTCAAGAACGTGTTGACCGAATCCAAGAAGCCACCAAGCGCCGTCTCAAGACTGGTGATATCGAATCGGGAGAGACGCAGGTTCTCGATGAGACGACTCATTCGCTTCACCATGCGATGGTCGAGTTTGATGTTCATCGCATCCCTGACGACATCCTCGAACTTATGTGCCTCATCGATGACAATCGTGTGACCTTCCTCGATCAGGCCCTTCTTCCCGTAGAGTCTCTTTTGTCTCAAATCTTCTACTAACAGATTATGGTTCACTATCAGACAGTCTACCGAGGCCGTTCCCCTTCCTCCGAGACGCTGTCTCATGTTATAGAAGTCGCATGCATGACGATGCTCACATTGTTTGAAGGCACAACGCTCCACACACCATAGTCGTCTCTGCGACTGGGTGACACGTTCATCATCCCAAGTCGCCTGCAGCTCACCGATGCTCGTATGACGGTCTTCCTCTTTACGAGGACTCGATTCATACCTTTTGTAACATGCATAGTTGGTCTTTCCTTTTCCGACCTCGTAGGTGAAATTTTTAGAGAGTATTCGTGATACCTCCTGGACGTCCGCGACGAGCTGCTCGGTCAACTGGATCGATGAGGATGAGACGATGAGGGGTTTACCGGTCGGCCAGCTCCTCAACAGGCCAGGGATGAGATAGGCGAAGGATTTACCGATACCCACGCCCGCCTCCGCAATTAAAGGATAACCGCCTTCTATCGCCTCGCCTATGTCCAGCATGAGGTCCTCCTGGCCCTCACGGAGGAAAAAACCGTGTTCTGTCATCGAGTCGATGCCTTTGAAAATTTGATCGATATACTTGATAAGAATCATCTCCTAGAAACGTATGTTCTTGTTATTTTATCATCCATTTTAAATCTGATCAACATTCTTCAGGAAAACATCTACATTTTCCTTTCCGAATCGGTTCATCAATAACTTGCCATGGAAAGAAACATGATACCTTGATAAAAAAATGATCTACCCTGAAGTGCAAAATAAATTATAATCGATATATGAAAAAAATCCCATCACGACAATCATAACAAGTATATGGATTCCTATATTTGTAATTTAATGATACGCGTAATGATGAGGATAAAATTTGTTGGTCTCGGAGGCATCGCTATGGACACAGTCAGATTTGAAGATTTATCGATGACGAACCTGGTTCCAGGTCGAGTTTATCTTCCAGGTGATACTCGGAACTACACAAGGGACGAACCGATTCAAAGACTTTTCAGGTTCGAGGGTTACAGGGGAATCGGGAATATGGGTGGGATTCGACGCACCATGCAACAGCCACCCCTAGGTGTACCCCGCCGCGAGGAGGCCTTTGTCGTCCTGGTGAACAGCGGCACCCAAACGAACTGGCCAAATATCTATGATTCCACGAGCGGTACCTTGATCTATCACGGAGACAATCAGACCCCGGGCCAAGACCACCTCTCTACGAAACAGTCGGGTAACAAGACTTTCGCCAAGTATTTCCAAAGGGCCTATGATGCGATGGAGACACGCATTGCGCCGTTCTTCTATTTCGAGAAACAGAGTGACAGGAGCGTCAAATATATAGGCATCGCGGTCCCTTATGTGCCTAACTTATCTGAGGATGAGGCGTTGTCACTACGGAGCTTTCAGGACTCGGAGACCGGACAGCC
Source organism: Exiguobacterium sp. s26 (assembly GCF_018618235.1). Taxonomy (NCBI): domain Bacteria; kingdom Bacillati; phylum Bacillota; class Bacilli; order Caryophanales; genus Exiguobacterium; species Exiguobacterium sp. s26. The sequence goes on from NZ_JACSLS010000011.1 coordinate 28,158, forward strand.
ATACGACAATCTTGTTGCACGTTTCACCATCCTTGAGGTGACGGTCACCAGGGAATGGCTCATCGATTTGAAGCACGGGATGGCTGATTCCAAATATGCCCCGAATGAATGGCTACGTTTCATCGCCGAACGTGACCTTTCATCACGCGTCGAACCCCCTCTTACCCCTCGTCATCGACTATGCCGAGAGCGTGCATTGGAGAACATCGGTTATCGGATGACCGCCTTCAGAAGGACACAGGGCAGATTCCGCCGTGACTTGTTGGCCAGTCGCGATTGCTGTGAACTGTGCGGTATGGGAGTAGAATCGTTGCTCGTCGCGAGCCACATCGTCCCGTGGTCGATTGCAGACGATCTACAACGTCAAGACCCGGACAACGGGCTATTACTCTGCGTCACCCATGACGCACTTTTCGACAAGGGGTTCATCAGTTTCGGGGACGACGGGAGAATCCTGATTTCGGAGACGCTGCCCCGCCAAGAATGGCCGAGGATGAACATCGACGAGACGATGTGGCTCTCTTCTGTGCCGAAAAAGAAGGACTACATGCAGCTCCATCGTCTGAACATCTTCAAGACATCTTCAGAATAAATCACTCCATTCAATCAACCTATCGACTATCGCCAGGAGGAAACGATTATGCCATTCGCAGAAAATATCACCTTCATGCAAGGACTGTATGATGAGATGCCGATCCTAGAGATACACGGTAATGTCCATTCCTTAGAAAATCAGGTCCCAGGGCTACAACTAAGGTACCCCGGTTCGCTGGTGGGTCAACAAATCGGGGACTACTGTCTATATTTGAACGATTTCGCCCCCTCGCATCCACACGTGGTCCGTGCGATTCACACGTATTGTGAGCTATCGGGACACGAAGGGGCCGAAGCGATGCTTTGCTTTCTAGAGGATCTGGCTACGAATGGACTGACCGGGACAGTGGAACTTCCTGCCCCGTTCGAACTCGCGGGGCACAGGTTGGAGGGTCGACAGACCAGGGTGCTCCTCTACTGGTTGATCCTGCAGGAGGACATCAATTATCCGAGTCCTCGACACATGGGTGTCCGGATGCCGTTCGTCCGATACACCGAGGCCGTCATCTCTTCGATACACCCTGATCTGCTCGACATCGAGACCGTCGTCACGAGGACCGCCGCCCGTGGCGGGAGACCTGCGCCCAGGTTCGCACATGTCTCCCTGTCCACCCGTTTCCTACGAACGTTCGACGTCATCGAGAACATGAGGCGCTCTGGCATCTGATGAAAAATAAGTCGCCGGCACATGTGTCGGCGACTTATTTGGTTTTTACAGCCATGTCATTGCCGATCCATCATGAAAGACGTTCCTCGAAGGAGTCCAGCACTCCCCGCATCCGTCCCATGAGACGGATGAACTCCTCCCTGTTCTTCTGATCGAGCCTTCCGATATGGTCCATATCGATTGTATCGAGCGTCTTCAGGGACGTGTTGAATGCATCGATTGGTCTCATCTTCGCCCGGGAGATGGCCGTCTCGTCTGCCCTACGGTCGATGAGGGAGGCGGCCTCGTCCCTCAGGTCCTTCATTTCCGAGTTGAGCTGCCTCATGGTCTCCAGGTCGACCTTCTCTTTTCCTTGAAAAGCGTCGGCGACATCATAAACGATTTCGTCGAATTCTTCGAGGAACGCATCTCGATTCGATGCCTTCAAGATGTCATTTCCGATGCGACGGATGTATCTGGTCAAGTCCTTGTTCTTGGAGATTGTCAGCGCTGTGAAGAGCGTGTCCGTCACTCGGATCCGTTCCTCCTCGTCCTTCTCGTTCTTCAGGATGCCGACCATCTCCTGGAGGGGACCATCCAGCTCCAGCTCCCTCGCGAGATAGAATTTTCCGTCGGCGTTGATGAACTCCAGGTACTCGACCATCAGTTTGGCCTTCTCGACCATCTTCTTGACCTCCGAGGGCTTCTTGTTGGTGTTCAACGCATACTCCTGTTCCGTGAAGTATTCATTGACGACGATGTCATTATAGACGTCGACGAGGTTATCAATCGGATTGTAGTCTACCGGGCGCTCCTCACCATGCTGCAGGTTGAGCTCGAGCCGTTTGATGTCGATATCGGAGAGCCCTTCTTTCGGGTCGAGGATAATCGCCTCGAAAAAGACATCCATCCCGTGGTCACGTCTCAGATGGCGGAGACAGGTGAATCGACGGTTCCCGTCAACGATGGTCCCATCGTTGAGCACCACACCTGGGACCCGCTGTCCGAAGTTCTTGATATTGGCCTTCGTCTTCTCGAGCGCCCCTTTGTTCGACTCGATGATCATCTCCTCCACCTTGTCGTTGTATTCATTCTTGTCAAGGGTCGAGACGTCCTCCCCCTCTGACTCGACACGGTTCATCCAGCTGATGATTCGTCCGTTCCGTCGATTGTAGACCAGGTGCTCGAGGGGGATCCGATACACATCGAATACCCTCGTCTCCCCTTTCAATGTGAGCTTCCTCTTCTGCTCTGTAAGAGATATATCTTCCCCAATCCGTTTTCTGAGATTGATGTTCTCTGGTCCTTTCCTCATGTCCAATCCCTCCCTCATGTCCAATCCCTCCCCTGTCATTCGTCAATCGAATAGATGTTGTCCAGAAATGTCTGTTTGTCCTGATAGAGCTTGCCTGTCTCCGGAGAGAAATGACCTCCTCGGTCCCGAACGGCCGAGACGATGGCGCTCTCATCAAAGAGGAGATGAAGGGAGGTCTCGATGTCCTCTCTCAACTCGAGGGGCTCCATGCCCCCATCCTTTGGGAGATGCTCGATGAAGAGACCTCCAAGGCTCCTTGGCCCTTTCCCAAGATAAAAGATGTCACCTGAGCCGGTCCTGATTGCCCCGATTTTAGGATGCGAATGTAAGAGTCCCTCGAAAAAGATATCCTCCAAACCGAGCTCCCACAAGGACGACTCTACCTGATGATGAATCATCGGGACAGTGAAGTATTCCCATTGCTGTCGTTTGACGTGTTCGATCACCTCTTTGATGAATCCCCTCACGACACCCTTGTTGACGCCCGCCTTCCTGAGCCTTGTCAGATGGATGTACTGCCGTTCATCGAACCGAAAGATATCATGTCTATCTTCCAGGTCCTTCACCGCCCTTTTGAAAGTGGCGGTCTTGAATGCAGGTTCGTCCGGGACGATGAAGAAGTCGCTCGCGACGAGTAGTTTTTTAAAATATGAATCTGCGCTATCGTGGTGTGAACGAAGGACGAGACCTCCCCGTAGGGTGAAGCCACAACGTTCCAGGGAGACGGGATTCATGAACCTCGCCTTGAAATCCTCCACCTCTCTGAACATGCCTTCTAGTTCTTCAAGGGTATAGATGTCCCTCGTGAGACGCCTCGAGAACCAGTCGAGCTCTCGCTTCGTCGCTCCCGACATCGTGACCCCGATCATGCCGTCCGGTGAGACGAGTTCTGGCAGCGCATCCTTCAACGTCCGTCTCACGCTGCGAGGAGACAGCCCGAAACTCGCATGCACGATTTCAAGGAAATCACTGATTTCCATCGGCCCATGTCTTCGGACCAGTCTCTTCAGCCAGACCGACTTGTCGTCCACACCGATCGCGATTTCGAGGAGGCGTCCCATGGTCACGTTCTTGACGGTGACGTGGTGTCTGATGATTTGATGGAGCTCTTCATGCGTGATGCAGTCCAAATCCTCCATGAGTGATGGGTCGAGGCCGAAGATGTGTTCGGTGCTATAGAAGCCGGGCTCCAGCCTGAGAACTCCCCTCAGACGTTGGAGGTTTCGTTTGGTGAGCACCGAGTCGTCATGGAATCGATATCGATTGTCCGAGGAGAGTATCCGGCTCGACCTAGAGGCGATGGATGCGAGCTTCCTCTCATCCGCTTTGAGCCTCTCGGTCGTCCACTCATCGAACTGCTCGTCGAGAAAGGCGTCATAGAGGGTCTTCAATCCATCGATGGGCATGTGTGCCTGACCGGCGTTCATCCAGCACACATGCTCGAAGACCCCGGTCATGGTGGCCTCTTCTAGATTTCCCGAACGGTCCACGAAGACAGAGAGGTGACGCCTGAACCGTTCGCGCTGCACCTCGTTCAACCTGGCATACATCCCTCTGACATCCCGCTGGTCGCTTCGTACCTTGAGGGACAGGAAGCGGTACATCCGAGCGTCCTCGGCGAACACCGCCATGAACGATTCTTCGGTGAACGCATAGGACTTGAACCTGTTGAGGTATCGTCGGGCGTCCGAGACATGCGTCACCGGCATCATCGCCAAAGCTCTCTTGAGGTTTTTCTTGAAGGTCCGGAGCGGTAGTCTCCGACGTTCGGCGAGCACGAGGTCGTCCAGACCGGTCTCTAATTTTGCACGAACGAACTCCGACTCCGGGATGTCATCCGAGGACAAAAGCGAGGACAAGGTCCGTGTCCTCTTCTTGAAGTTCTCACCGTCCGGTCTGACGAATCCATACCTCGAAGATCTCTCGAGCAGATCGGCGACATCATCCTTCTCGGTCTTCAGAAGGGTCGCCACCTCTTCTAGGGAGAAGACGTCGCCGAGTTCGTCATATACGTTCTCATAAAAGACATGCTCGACTCCTTTCCTCGCGATTCTCCTCTCGAATGGCTCCCTGTCCGTCCGACCCGCTCGTGCGCCACGTTCCCCAGGCCCGCTTTTCATCTCTCATTCCTCCTCCCTTGACCATCAGACGGCATCTCGTCCGATTTTGAATACATGTATTAGGTCCAGTACCCAGGTATTCATTTTTTTGTCTCCACTTTCCTATCTTTTTCCCTGATTTTTAGGGGACGTATCATCATTTTTACAAAGGAGGGATATCTCTTCGATGACTCATCTGTCCCGATACACCACCTCGTCTGTTTATTTGAAATCGACAAAATGGAGGAGGTCCGCGCCTTCGGCGGACCTCCTCCATCTAAATCGTTCGACTATCGGTTCAATCGAACAGGGCGACGATGTCGTCATAGTTCACGTTCGGGTCAGGTCGGAGCTCGCCGTTCTCGATCGCCTCGAGCATACGCTGTTCCTTCTCCTTGAGTCGGATGTAGATCTTCTCATCGACCATGTTCTGTCTATCGGGCTGGCCCTCCATCATCATGTAATGATAACGGGTGTATTGTCCCTCTTGGAGTCCCAGACGATGGATCCGGTCTCTCGACTGGAGCATATGGGTGAGATTGAACGAATACTCGAGATAGACCGCGTCGTGACAGACATGATGGAGCGACACCGACTCCGCCAGCGTGTGCGGGTTCGTGACGATGACATCGAACTCACGGTTCTGGAAGGCACGGATCAGTCGCTCGCGCTCCTCCTGTGGCGTGCTGCCATAGATGACGGCGGACCTGATCCCGTTCGACAAGAGCTCCTCATGGACCCTGTCTATTGTATGCACGAACATGCACCAGACCACCGCGGTCTTGCCCTCCCTGTGGAGGGAGGTGACGGTGTCGATGGCACGACGGAACTTCCGTGTCTCTCGGACGGACCTGAGGAGACGTATCTCCTCCATATCCAAGGAGACATCGGGCTGCCCCTCCCCGTCCAGAAGAGGGATTTCAGCCGCATCCTCCCCGAACATCTCCGCCATGTCGATGTTCCGGAGGACGAGCTCCGGGCTCGATGCCGCCTGGATGAGGCGGATGTACAGGGCGAACGGGTTCCCACGGTACTTCCGATAGAGGAGGTCGATGATGCGCTGTTCCGTGTCGTCTGCGACGATTCTGTAAAGGATGTCGTCATCCGCGTCCGGCACACCGAGCTCCCGCTTGTTCGTTCGCCAGAAGAACGGCGCCAGCTTCATGTTCACCTCTTGGACCTTCGACTCGTTCGGTTCCTTTAGCTCGTAAGGTTTGAAATTGAAGAATGACTTGTACTCCTCACCGTACAGGATGTTGAGGAAGTTATAGATGTCCTCATAGGTGTTGGGTATCGGTGTCCCGGTGAGGACGAACTTGTAAGGTGCCAGGGGCGCCAACGCCTTCGCGGACTTCGCGCGTATGCTGTTCAGCCCCTTGATTTTATGGACCTCGTCAAAGACCAGCATGGTGGAGCGGTCAATCACCTCGGAGAGGACCCGCTCATATTTCCCGAGCGACTCGTAGTTGACCAGGATAAGGTCATAGAGGTGGGCGTCTGTCTTCAGGGCGAGCAACGGCTCGACCGATTCATGAATGTCGAGCACTTTAAGGTCTCGCTTGTTCCCGAAGTTCGCCCGGAACTCGTCCTTCCATGAGATGAACGTGTTCTTCGGCCCGATGACGACGAGTCGCTCGACCTTGTTTACCTCTCTCGAGGAGAGGTATGCATACGCGCCATAGATCATCGAGGTCTTCCCCGCGCCCGGGACGGAGAAGTTCGCCGCCTTCTGCATCTCGACCATATAGAAGGCCGAACGCATCTGCCGCTCCCGTAGCTTTCGTTCGAGCTCCCTGTCCACCAGGCTCGAGAAGGTCTCATACTTTCGTTGAACCTTCTCATGTGACGATTTGAGGAGACGCGCATATTCCGCCCTCTCCTCGATCATGAACTCCTGGTCTCCCAGGTATTGCCGGAGACGTTCTGTGACGACGACCTCGAAGCCACGTCTTTCCCCGAGGCGTTCCAGATGGCCGATCACCTTCTTGATCTCCACATAGGTGAGATCCGACCGGAAGGCAGGATATCCCCCGTCGCAAAACGGCACGAGCGTCCTCGTCAATATGCGCTCGTTCGCACGTAATTTGCCGGGCGCCACCCGGTCATGGACGACGAGCCTGCCCTGATCCAACGTCAGGACCAGGGCGTCGTCCAACAGCATCTCTTTGTCCAATATGATCCTCCCCTTGTCTCTTCTCAGGATATGACTCAGCACGAGCTCCTCGAACTCCCTGACACGGACACCATGTCTGCCCGAACCGTCGGACCAGAGGCTCTCGAACTCCTCGATGGCCCTGTCAATCTTTTGACGGTCGAAGTCCGAGCACAGCCAGGTCCCGGTGACGTCGAACGACTCATAGTTGTGCTCGATGGCGGCGCGTGTCTCGTTGTTGGACCCGGTGAAATAGAGGATGTTCCCCTCTGCGTCCCTGACGAGCCCGAACTTGGAGTGGAACAGTCCGGCACGGATGAAACCAATCCGGACGTCCACGACCCCTCTCGCGATGAGATGGGCCAGGTTCGAGAAGTCCGCCTCCTCCTGGAGGGAGAGCTTCTCGTCGAGTCGGTCCAACAGGTCCTCCTCGAGCTCACGTCTCAGACGATATCCGTCGGACATCTGAAGGAAGTCCTCCTCTGCAATCTCCTCGGAGATGATGAGGCGCATCCTTCCCCCGTTCCGGACCAGCCCTTGAATCCCTTTCGCATAATGCGCGAACGCCTTCCCGCTGAAATACCCGCTCACACGGTCATAGGAGACGGCGTTCGACAGGACCGGCTCATAGAAGGTTTTCGCGATGCTCGTCTGGTTCGTATAATATGAGGGTTTCAGGTCGAGGAGGCGAAAGTCCGACTCGGCCCTCATAGGGAATCCAGTCTCTCCCGCAACAGGTTCACCAATCGGTCGAACTCGCCCTTCGTGTGTGCATCCATCCTGGACACCTGCTCCGTGTCGATGTTCTCGAGCGCCTTGAGCGAGGTGTTCAACGCGTCGACCGGTTTCATCTGGGCTCGTGTGATGGCCGTCTCCTCGGCACGACGGCTCACGATGTAAGATGCCTCGGAACGTACCTGTTCGAGGTCCTTGTTCACCTCTCGAATCGTCGAGATGTCGACGGTCTCCCTCTCTTGGAAGGCATCGTGTACGTCGTCCACGATGTCCTCGAACTCCTCTAGGAATTCCTCACGGTTCTTGCTTCCGAGGATGTCCTTCCCGATTTTACGGATGTAACGGGTGAGGTCTCTGTCCTTCGAGGTGCTCAATGCCGTGAAGAGTGCGTCCTGTACCCGGATGCGGTCCTCCTCATCCTTCTCTTTCCGCAGAATCCCGGTCATCTCCTGTAGCGGACCGTCGAGCTCGAGCTCACGAGCGACATAGAACTTGCCTTCCGCATTGATGAACTTGAGGTACTCGACCATGAGGTCGGCCTTCTCGAGCATCTTCTTGACATCGGATTCTTTCTTGCCGATGTTCGCCGCGTATTCCTTGGTCGTGAAGTAACGGTTGATACGGATGTCGTTATAGACGTCGACCAGGTTGTCGATGGCGTTATAATCGACCGGACGTTCCTCCCCATGCTGGATGCGCAGCTCGAGTCGCTTGATGTCGGCATCCGTCAGTCCCTCCTCGGGGTCGAGGATGACAGCCTCGAAGAAAAGGTCTCCCCCGTCCTCACGCTTGAGTTGACGAAGGCAGGTGAATCGCCGGTTCCCATCAATCACGGTCCCGTTGTTCAGCACGACACCAGGATGAATCTGCCCGAGGGCCTTGATGTTCTTCTTCGTCTTCTCGAGGGCGGTCCGGTTCGAGTCGACGATCATCGTCTCGACCTTCTCGTTGTAATTGTCTTTTGACAGCTCGTCCACGATGACCCCTTCGGACTCGAGTTTGTTCATCCAGCTGATGATACGTCCGTTTCGTTTGTTATATAAGAGAAGGTCGAGCGGGATTTTGTACACGTCGAAGCTCTTGACCTCACCCTTCAGGGCGAGCTTCCGCTTTTGGTCGGTCTTCATGATGTCATGACCGATGCGCCCTCTCAAATTGATGGTCTCGATTGATTGTTCTGTTCTCAAGTTCATTACCTCGTTCCTATAAATTATGTGATGCTTTCAATCTCAATAAAGATCATCGAGGAATATCGACTTGTCTCGGTACACTTTCTCGGTCTCCGGTGAGAAGAACCCTCCCCGGTCCCTGATGGAGTCGATTATCTTCACGCTGTTGAACGTCATACCGTATCGTTCCTCGAGCCCTCTTTCGAACACGTGGACGTCTGTGCCCTCGCTTTCATGGAGGTGTGCAAGATAGAAATGTCCAAGCATCCTCTTTTCTCTGGAGAAATAGAAGATGTCCCCACCACCTGACGGGATGAAGTTCACGTCCGGATGAAGACGGATCAGCCTCTCGTAGAAGACATTCTCCATCCCCAGGTCGACCAACTCTGAATCGAGGACTTCTTGGAGCATGGGGAATGTGAAATATTCCGTGTCGAGATGTCTTGCAGTCTCGACAATGCCCTCGATTTCAGCCCGGATCATCGATTTTGAGAACCCGCCCTTCTCCAGTCGCCCGATGTTCATGTAGTGGTCGTCGTCTGCCCTGAAGATCTCTAATTCTGTCTCTAGGTCCTTCAATACCTTGAAGTAACTCTGCGTCTTGGCAGCAGGAATGTCCTGTATTCGATACAGGTCTTTGGATTTGATGACGTCCCGGAAATATGCCTCCCCGCTCCCATACTCAGACTTGACGATGAACCCCCCGCTGATCGTGTAGCCGACGCGAGACAGGACCCATTTGTTCAAGAACCTGTCGTAAAGGTCTGGGACGTCCTTATGGAGGTCGAGCAGTTGATCGAACGTGTAGATGTCCTCGGCGAGGATTGTCCTCAACCACTCCGTCTCCTCGTCCGTGATGGTCGGGAAGCTTGCTATCAATATGTTATCAGGCGATAAATGTTCTAACATGGTGGTCTGGACCAGGCTACGCATCGAAGGGATATGAAGTCCAAATCTACGGGACAGCATGTCTAGAAATTCCTCGAGCGGTATCGGGGCATGCTCACGGATTAGATGACGCACCCACGTGAGTTTATCGCTAACACCTATGGCGAGTTCTGGCATCCTTCCCATCGTGACATGAGGATGTGAGATTCTGGTTTTGATGATGTTATGAAGCTCTGAAGGGTCTTGGCAGTTCAACTCTTCCATCAGTTCGGGGTCGAGTTGAAAGATGTAGCGCGTGTTGTATACACCGGGTTCTAGTTGAAGCAAGCGTAGAAGACGTTCGACCCTCTCACCTGTGAAGACCTTAGGGTCATGGAATCTCAGCCCGTGGCCATACGAGTTGATGACAAACTCTGACCTTTCGCCCACCCCTTTTAACGTCATCTCATCGGTCAGAAGAGAAGTGGCTAATTCTGAAGGGATATGCTCTGCTATAAATTGTTCGTAGTGCCTTTTGACCTCCCCGATGTGTAAAGGGGTCGTTGACGCATGAATACGGAGCACATGTTCAAAGATGTTCTTCTTATTGACCGGTACCAGCTCGCCATCATATAAGAACAACGAGAAGTGTCGTTCGAACCTACTCTGCTGCTCTGGTTCCAAATTGTCGTAAATTTCCGAAATATGTCTTTCTCCACGCTTCAGTTTGGCTGATAGCAATCTATATACTCCACGATGCATGTCGAAGATTTCGACGAAAGCATCTTCGGAAAGGCTGAATTGGGTAAAGAGTTTAAGGTGGGCATTGGTCTCATCAATGTGAGTGAGTGGAACGAGTCCCACTGCCGTGTTCAATCGAGTGGATATGCGTTGTCTGGAAATCCCGCGTTGTTCCGATATCTCATTCACACTCTTGAGACCCTGGAATCTCATACGCATAAATTCTTTCTCAGGCAATCCGTCCCAAACCAAAAATTCTTCGAACGTCCTCCTTATCTTTTTTACAACATGCTCGTCATGTGCAAGCAACCCCTTTTGTTCTGACGCCTGAAGGACCAATCGGACATACCGCTCATCTCTCCCGAATTTTTCTCTAAGTTCCTCCACCGTGAACGTGTCATCCAATTCGTCATACCACTTCTGCAAGAACTTCCTTTCAAGGAGCGTGAACTGTCTTTTGCCGATAGGGGCATGCCTGCCAACGGGCGGATTCACTGGTGTCTGGTAAGACTCAGGCAGAACTGATTCCGATGAACATGAACCCATCGCTTCTTCAAACGCCAGGTAGGAAGTCATCAATTTTTCGTATGTATTCAGCCGATTCCTTCCCCCTGTTCTCTCTTTGAACGTCTCGTAGTCGACTCTTTTAAATGAGTGATAGTCGAAGCCTTTGACTTTCAAAAGTCTCGGTAGCGACTCATTCACGCCCATCCCCATAAAGATAAGATGATAGAAGGTCCTTTCGGCACTCATCCGTATAAATTGCTCGGGCCCGTATATGCCCAAAAGGGCGGTGAGCGTTTTGTAAACCGGCTCCCTGAACCGTTCTATGGTAGCAGCTTCACCTGAAATGAAATCTTGAACAGTCAAATGTTGGCGAGTCAATTGGATGACAGAATTGAACGACAAGGAATATCCCTCTCGTTCTGCGACATCAATCATTCCAAGAAAACTATGTTGCAGGTCTTCTAGACGAATATCCTGATATCTTCCCCCTCCAAATCCCGGCTTCCTTTCATCCATCTTCTTATCCCCCGATTCTCATATTAGTTCACTGACGTCCAATCGAAGACAAGTATTCCTGTAGGGCTCGACGAATGATTTCATCCTCGGATACAGCTTCCTCTCGGGCCTTCTGCTGAAGGTTTTGATAGAGCAAGGCATCGTCATCGTTGAATGTAATCCGGATGTTCCGCTTAGGGGTGCTGGAGGTCTCGATAACTCGCCCTTCTTTCCGTTCTAGCAGCATCTTTTTCACCTCACGTAATTCCTCACGCGTCATCTCATATACGCTCTTCTCCCCATTTTTCGTAGGGTAGGTTTTTCCGTCCAAGAGCGCAGGTCTCGGGTCCTCCGGCCAAGACAAGAGTTCGGCGAGCTTCGTCGCGCTGAAGTCCTGTTCGATCGTCTTTTCTAGGATGTTCGGCCCGAACGTGTTCCAGAATGACACGAAACGGCTCACCTGCGGGTGTGACATCCCGATACGATTCAAGAAGTCCTTCCATGTCCCTTGCACCCTCTGAAAATCCTGCTTCGTCTCAGGGTCCCTGAACAGGGCGTTCGCATGTGCGAGTATTCGACATTTCTCGACAAAACTTGTCGCTTGGATGGCATCGATGTGATTGTAATACTGCACGATCCCGTCCATGTCCTCTGGGAGTTTCTTTGTGATGATCCGTGACAATCCCGTCGCCGGAAGTGCTTGATAGGGATTTGACACGGTCGTGGTCGCTGAGAACTCCTTCACGGCCTCGACCTGTTCGGTTCGCGTGTCGGCCGGTTGTTGGTTCTGCTTGACCGGAAGGCTGGCGCTGAACGTCGAAATTTTCGGGGCATGTTTCTTTCGGTTGCGTGTCATAACGAGAGTACCTCCTGGGCAAGTTGTAGATAGGCATCGGTCGCAGGGCTCTTATGGTCGATGACGGGGCGAGACTCGCGCTGTAGCGTCTGGACCTTTACCGCATAGGGAATCGTCGTCAAGACCGGGATGCCGACTTCTTTTCCGAGTTCTTCGAGTTCTTCCACTGTCGTGACGTCTCCTTTCGAGCGAGCGCTAACCATCGTCGGTATGAATGCCGCGATATGGATGTCTTCCCGGAAGCGTTTCATCTCTTCCAGCTCCTCTGGCGCCGAGTAGACCGCGTCCATCGAGAACTTTTGCATCTGGACGGGCATGACGATACGGTCCTGAGCGACGAGTGCGCAGCGGGCGTATGGGTTAAGGGCCGAGGTCGACCCTGGGCAATCAATCAAGCAGATGTCGAACAGTTCGTCAATCTTGGCGAGCTCTTCACTGAGACGATACTCATATCCGATTTGACTCGTCAGGTCACTTGGTGAGGCCGAGCGTCTCGTCGGGACAAGATAAATCGTCCCGGTCTCATACTCGCACGTCACGATGACCTGTTCGATTGGTGTATAAAAAGGGTCGTTCTCCTCGAGAAGACAATCGAGGAGCACCTTGCCCTCATAGTCGTTCGTCAGGCCGAGCCCGTTCGTCGAAGAAGCTTGATCGTCCGCGTCGATGACCAGGACACGTAATCCGTCACGGGCATACGCGTGGGCCAGGTTGATGGTCGTCGTCGACTTTCCGACCCCGCCCTTTCGATTGTACAGTGCGATTTTCTTCATGATTCGTCTCCTCGTTTCTCGTCTGTGACTTGGATGATGTTGTCGCTCACTGTCCGTTGGATGATCTCTGCCAGTAATTCGCTCACGCTTCGATTCTGTGCATGCGCATATTGTTGGAACTGATCTGACAGGTCGGTCGGGATTCGAGCGGAAAGAATGGACGATGGTTTCTTCGCTTTTTGGAACGGACTGACTTTGACCTGAGGCGTCTGGTCACGATTTTTACGTGCCTCTCGGATTTGTTTGACCGTCAACTCGTCGATGTTACGCGACTCCCCATCGATATAAAGTCCTTGCTCGATGACCTCCTCCACGTTGTCGAGATACATCAGTTCGAACAGTTTGGAGGCAGGTACACTCGAAAGTGTGCCTTCCAGTGGGTGTAGCGTCTCGTAGGCTTTGACATATCGTGAGGCGAGAGAGCTGGACATCGACACGGCTTCGAGGAATCCGAGCCATTCCTTCTTGTCATGCATCTCAGAGCGTGCGATGACGAGTCGCTTCCCTATCTCGAACACTGAAATCGTTTGTACTTTTGAAAGCTCATTGATCTCGTTCACGAGGTCCTCGACCTCTTTGGATACCGGAAGTTTTTGAACGAGGGCACTGATATTTGTCAAACCACTCTGATATGGATGCTGCTCGCTCGGTTTGATTTTATGGATGTTTCGATTCCGTGCCTTCATGACGTCTCACCCGCCTTTTCGACGATTTGTTTGGCCAATCGACGGAACGGGTCAGCGAGCACCTTGGATTCTTTTGAGCGGTACTGGATGACGCTCTTCCCGCTATCGGCCGCCTTCTCGATGAACGTCGACCGTTTGATGGTCGGGAGGATCTCTAGCGTCTCTTGTCTCGCAATGTCCTCCATCGCTTCGTAATACTCTCTGTCAGCCTTAAAAGAGGCGTCCATGGCGACAGGAAGGATGCCTGTGATGACGAGGTCCGGATTATAAAATTTCTTCACTTTTTGCACCGTTCGGACGGTACTCGCAAGTTGATCGAAGACGAGCTTCTTCGGCATGAACGGGATGATGGTCATGTCTGACGTCGACAGGACGACTTTCGAGAGTTCGTTGATCGATGGGACCGAATCCAAGATGATCCAATCGAACTCGTCTTCTAACGGGCTTATCATGTCCTTCAATAGAAAGAGCTTGTCTTGTTCCGATATCAAGTTGATCAATCGTGCATTACGTTCGTTCGAAGGGAGAAGACTGACGTTATGCGTCTCATCGTCAAAAAGGACTTCTTTGATGTCGAGGTTGCGTGTATGTACATCAAACATCGTCATGTACTTGATTGTGTCAGATTCTTTCAACATCAGTTTGCTGAGGGAACCTTGTGGGTCCAAGTCGATAATCAGTACCCGTTTTCCCAGCTCACCCAATGCGTAGGCCATGTTCAAAGAACAGGTGGTCTTTCCCGACCCACCCTTTGATATGTAGAACGTAAGTATGTTCATCTTCTCTCCCCTTTCTCTCTCATATCATGTCATAATCTTTTTTTCAATACAACGAAAAAACCGAATGTCCTATATAAAATTATAAAATACATGTATACAAATGTGTTTTAACAAAGTATACAATAAGTTTCATATATATATCTGTATACATTTCGACGTCGAAATGTGTCCGATTAGACGATGGTCATGTGGAGCCTCCACAAGTGTATCGCTTCGGACGGGGCTCATATCAAGGAGAGACATACAAGTTATATCTATACGTCGCTGGATACTTTCACAGAAGAAGACTAAAACCATATTCTTCTGGATTGAAATAATTGAAACAGAATTATAGAGAGTTTAAAAAGGATTAATAGAATTGGAAGAACCAGAAGTCCCCTGGACCCAGTCTTCCCAGGTGTTCAGCAGATTATATCGTCTAGAGAATCTTCAGGAGAGGCCATTCTTTTTTCAGAAGGACTTTATTTATTTCTGTTAAGATTTGTGATCATGACGATAAGATATAAAATCCTTCTTCGTATAATTGATTAATCAGATGAAACATTTGATTTTTTTCCTCAATGGCCGAGCGAAGTGCCGAATCGATGCCCTGACGATCGAGATAAATCTTAAAGCGTGAAATCAAGCGTTTCGCATGATACATATTGGTCGTTTTCAAGAGTTTTTTCAAAAAAGTGCATGTCAAAGAGGCCATCATGCGACAGCCATTTTTTCCTGTATGGTTTTCAGCCGTTGATGAAGATAGAAGATCGGTTCCTCAAAGAACAGCTTGTGCGAGCTCGAGTGGACCAGATCCTCCCGATGGTGGAGGAACGCTTGCTTCAACTCTTCGACCACCTGTTCGAACGATGTTGCTCCGAACGTATCACTCATCGAGAAGAGCGAGTCTCGGCCTATTTTGAGCGCGTCAAAGTCGAAGAACTCCCCGACCCGCTTACGAAGCTCGAACCAAAGGAGCTGGACCGCAGAACGCTCCTGCTCTTTGATCTCCTTGCTGTCGTGCGTCTCCGATAGCTGGACTTCAAGCAAGAGCGGACGTGTCACATATTGGACACGCTTTTTGAGCGATACGCTCTGCTGGACCATGTTCAAGAAGGTCTTGCTGTCCTCGACGAGCGACACGCGTAGGAACTTGAGACCGGACATCATCTTTTGAATGGCGAGCTTGTGGCCGCAGTATTTAGGAAGGAAACCTTTGATCTCATCGTACGTCAACACGGCCTGCTCGTTTGACTGGACGTGAATATCCTTCTCGACCTGGACGAGCGTCCGCAATGCGAGGCGCAACGTATTGACGTTGTCGAGCGCGATTAGCTCTGACAAGAGGCCATGCCAGATAGACGTGTACCCGGTCTTTGAGACGACAGAGGTGCCGTCGAGGAAGAGGTCACGATAATTCTCGCGGTATTCCGTCAACTCGATAGAGATCACCCCAGGGAAATGACGGACGACCGTCATGAGGCCGCACTGTTCGAACATCTTCAGGTTGTTATGTAGGGAACGGGCCGAGGTGCGCGCCGACTCCGCCATCGCAACATCTTCCGCGAAATCGATTTTTCCTTGGTCATCGGCATAGGCGAGGATGGTGAGCATGTGCCGGATCCGCGACTTCGTCCATTTCAAGGATGTGAAGCAGACAGGGATGTTATAATGATGCTGCTCATAACGATAGTGATCTTGTCGTTTAGTCCAACGTGTCAGTCCGCTCATCGCGACTAGAAGTTTATTCGCGATCAAAACATGGCGATTCTTACCGATCATCTCTCCTACACCTCCCCTATCCTAAAATATGCTAGTTTTAGTATCTTGTTCTTTCCAATTGGTGTCAAAGTGCGGTTTCAGTACGACGACTTGCGACCAAATTTAAATAAACATTGGTGTTGAGCCATTTTTAGAGAGGAAAAGAGTGTCGTTTCAGTACGACGGTTTGCGACCAAATTGACACGAACGGCCTGATGAAGCGATTTCAGGCTATATTCGGCTAAAATTTTCCTCACGAAAACATAAATTATGTCGTTTCAGTACGACGGTTTGCGACCAAATTGACTTAAGTGTCGTCTCGGTACGATGTTCGGCGACCAAAATCGAACAAAATGCGGTTTCGGTACGACGATTCGCGACCAAATTTCAGAAACGGGTACTTAATTTTTTTTTGAAATTCTATCGATTTGCCCATATATGTCGTTCTGGTACGACGATTCGCGACCAAAACAAAGAAAGTGTCGTTCTGGTACGATGGTTTGCGACCAAATTGAAGAGGATGTCGTTTCAGTACGACGATTTGCGACCAAATTCTATAGAAGTGTGGTTTCGGTACGATCAATTGCGACCAAATTCATCTCAAATGTGTCTCATTATGGATTGTACGGATTTCTTTAGAACAAACGCGACATTGTAAGGCCGTTCACCCCCAAATCTCCCAGGATGTCATCTTGGTGCGATAGACGATGCTGGTCCATGGCTGTCCTATGACTTTCCCAGGGCATGGAATGTTCCACATGGAACATATTCGGGCGCCATATCAATAAAAAGAAGCCCCTTTTGCAAAGGGCTTCCTAGAATGTACGTCTCTGTCAAAGCATCAAGGTGTCATTGTGGTTCAACATCTCCCACGACTCGAGCGGATAGAACGTGAAGAAATAATAATCACCGGAGCGGTGCCAGTCCTTCAAGATGAACTCGTGCTCCTTGATGCGGTCGAGGTTCGCCTCGAGCTCCATCAGGTTCTCTGACTTACGTGACTTGTTGAAGCGGATCGAATAGGTGAACTGGCGCCAATGTCGCCGGACCGGGTTCTCCTCCCCCGACTGGATGGAGGCCATACGTTCTTTTTGTAGGACGAATGCTAAATGATAGGCGAAGCTCCCTGTCAACTGTTCGATCTGTTCCCCGTATATGCTGACAATCTGCTGTTTGAGCAGGTCATCATAGACCTCCTCGGTGACCGTGACGACCACTTGGCTGTCGGCCAGTGTCGTGGCGTTCCTGATGGTGACGGATGAGAAAAGCCCGCGGATGAAGAAGTCCCCTTCATCGTTATGCCCGGCGACCCGATAATAGCCGAGCTTCATCAACCGCTTCGTCGTCAAATCATAACTCTTCCCGCTTTTGTTGGCATACAGCTTCTCCACCAGCCGGACCAACGGGAAGATGATTTTCCGGCTCGTCTGGAACGAGATGTCGCGGTAAGAGAGGATCTCGGTGAAGGCCTCGAAATCCTTCGAATCGAGGTCAGGGACCTTGCCGTTCAACTCTTGGATGAACTCCTTGCTGACTAGGACGGAAAGGTTATGCGGGACGCCCTCCTTGTATTTGGGGACGACGGACTCATAATTCAACAGGTCGAGGTTGAGCTGCGAGGCATCGTTCAACCTCTCGTCGAGGTGGTCCGTCTTGTTCTTGATTCGATCCGACATGCCGAAGAACGGGATGTCGACGGCCAGCGTCGGTGAGTGGTGCGCGACCCGTTGCGTCAGGTCGATTTCTTTGGCCACCTCCCCTAGGACCATCAGCACGTCGGTCTTCAACGTGGACTTCTTTTGATTGAGGGTCTTCTGCGACCAGTAGGGATATGTGTGGAGCAATCGGTTCGGGTCCTCGGCCCATTCCTGGATCTTTGTGATGCAGAGCTGCATATAGTCCTCGACAGACTTCACGTGAAACTCTCTATAGAGGCCTTCGGGGCCAGCCACCTTCAAATAGGCCGAAATCATGTCATGTTGTGCCCGCAGCTCCTTGTTATATCCACGCCCCTCTTGATAGTTACGGATCGCCGTCTTGACCCAGCGACGCTTCAACTTCATGAAGGAATAATAACGGATCTTTTTATAGGCGTTCTCGATGTTCTCAAGGGCGTATTGTTCCTGATAGAGCGAAGCCACGAAGCCGTTTATGTCGTAAATCGCCGCCTCGTGGAGGATGTCCTCCATGCCGTGCTGTTTGATTGAATTGACCGCTTGCGAAATGATGAGTTGCTGGGAGCGGCTGTTGGAGTTCGATTGGTTCTCCATGCTGATCACCTCTTCTCCACTAAATATAGCACACGTCCCCAAAGGGGGGCTTTAAATTTGATATCACAATATTATTTCAAATACCGTAATTAAAAGTGTGCGCCGGCGCACACTTTTTTCTAATATGATGAGAGGTGAAATTGAATTATAATCCTAGTGTAGGGTTTTGTTAGAATACTCCCTAAAAATGGCTTATAAGTAGGCCGTGACTCAATAAATGTAAGGAATGAGGGAAGTTATGAGCGTACATCTTAAGGCGTTTGACACATATATTGGGAAAGGGGCCAAGATGCTGTCGTGGGATGTCGGTCTCAACCCTGATCTCAACGAGAGCAAGGCGAAGACCTCCAATATAACGAAACGGCTCATCGATCGTCATAGCGATGCGATAGAGATGTTGGAAGGAGATGTCGACGGACGACTGTTAGTGAAGTCTGTCAATCTCAACAAGAAGGGCACTTCCAAACAGAACACTGTCCTCGAGGAAATCGATTTTCTCGAGTGGGTCGAGACGGACTGGGAAAACAGTGCAATCATGCGATGTCTCGGCGGTTCGACCTTCCTATTCATGGTCTTTGGTGAGAACAAGGGGGGAGATGTGTTCTTTCTCGGTCCCGTTCTTTGGAAACTGCCTCAAAAAGAGGTGGAGGGTTTGAAATCTTATTGGCATACGGTGACAAAGATACTGAGAGAAGGGGTCCGGATGTGGGAGGCCTCTCACGGGAAGAAAATGATCACGAAGAACAATCTTCCGGGCCAGGCGGCGCATAAGATGATACATATCCGGCCGAAAGCGAACAATAAGAACGATGTCACCCTCCTCCCTGACGGACAGACGATCACGAAGCAAGGCCTCTGGCTGAACGCGAAATACGTGAGTGGGATCGTCAACCCGCTCTTCGAGGCCAGACGGGATGAAATAAATGTCCTACGAGACATGGAGTCAATCGACGATGGAATAGAGGGAGCCACGATAGACTCCCTTAAAAGGATGCTTAAGGAGGAGGCCTATACCCCGGAGACGTTCGTGGCAGCCTGTCGAGAGGTCATCCCGGGATTCGGCATCGAATCCATCAGCAAGCGCCTTGTAGAGCGTGTAGGGTATCGGATATCCTCACCATACATCTTGGCCAGGAAGCACCTGGACAGCAGGTCTTATATCGAGCAAGTCATTTTGGGCGTCGATTATTTCAAGATGGAGGATACACCGGTACTCTCCCATCCCTATGCGTCCAGGATGATGGCAAAGATGAGGGACGGTTGGAGAATCATTGAAATCGAGCCCGGCCTTTTCATCACAGAACGGGCACTCGTCCGTGCGGGCATAACCACCAAACTATTGGAATCTTTTCGGGAGTTGGTCTTTAACGAGATGGAAGTAGGTCGCTTCTATACGATCGAGCGGCTCACAGAACTTCTCGACTATGACCCGCTCGGGGAATACGGGTTCGATGAGAAGGTGTATGAGGGGGTATTGAGAAGGCCAGGTAAAATCTCTCATGTGAAGGTCGGTGATACCTATCTCTTCATCAGAGGGGTGAGCCGAGACCTTCCCCAAGCATTGATGAACAGTTTGATGGGGGTGTCTCCACATGCACGGCTGACGGATATGTGCGACGAGTTGTCTGACCTTCATGGCAGACCCTTCGACCGTGAAGGTCTCGTCATCTTGGCGAACCGAACATCATTTTATCTGGCGCCAGACATGGATATGGTATTCGTGACCAAGGATGCCTATCTGTCTTACCTTTATAAGGTGTGATTCGGAATAAGCCCCGGTTAGAAAGTGTGCGCCGGCGCACACTTTCTAACCGGGGCTGCTTGATGAACAACTTGTCAAGCAGATACATATAGACCGTTGCGCCCGAAACAAGACCATGGCCATTTCCAGATGGACACAAGGTCATGGTACGGCAACGAGCAAGCTTGATCTGAATCCGATGTATGTTAAACAGATGAAAATATAGGACTAGAATGATTCGATAATGAGCCCCGTTGGCAGGGAATCTGGGACAAAGAGAGAACTGTTTCAATACTGCATCTAAAGAATATGAAACATCGAAGTAAAAGGAGGGTCATGATGGAAGCGAGCAAAATGTTCGTCAATCTCATCGAGTTGTCTCCAACAGATAGAGGGTACGCCCTCGACGCCGTGGGCTACATCGTGGAAGAAGGAACCGGCGGACGACACCTGGATAAGATACACAAGAAGAATTTCCGGATGACGACGGTCGAGTATGTGAATGGGTTGAAAAATAACCTGGTCAATTCCGGACAATGGACTTTAGTCTACGAGGCCATCTCAGAATGGTACGGGTCCTTCCAAAGAGACTTTCAAAACTTGGACATCAACCAATTGAGAAGTAGGTGGAAAGAAAGGCCCATACATACCTGGGCACACTTTCTTTTGAACGGGGAGCTCCATCTGTTGAGGGAACTAGATCATTCGGAGATGGTTTTGATTGAAAAAGAGACCTGGGAAAGGACGCAGAAACTTTCTTTGAAGAACTCGAGCCTGACAACGACCATGGATGATGTTCAGGACAAAGGGACAGAACATGACGGTTTAAAAGAAAAACTCATAAAACTATATCGAATCGATGAAGAGACAAGGGTCAAGGTTTCCCTCTTCGACAAGAGAGTAGCGTTCTTTCTACAGACGCCATACGACGAAGCCTCCGTCAACGAATATAAGAATAGATACAACCTCCACAGCATCACCCAATACTCGTCGATAGATTTATCCACTTTCAGCACCCAACACGACCTTTTCGTGTTCATGGGGACGAGGGCCACCCATGCTGCCTTCTATAAGCTCACTAGCAAGATTCCTAGGGAACGGTTGTTGCAAGTGAGCGGCCAGAACATAGATATCGTATTCAAAGAAATCACACAACAGTTAAAGGGGAAGATGGATGATGCAGCAAATCAATGAAAAGTCAGTATTATTGACCCGGTTTACCCAGGATGTGGAAGATATGTCCCATCGTCTCGAGGGGAAAGAACGAAAGAAATTCCTGTACAAAAAAATCGACCTTGGACAGATGCAAGACAACGAGATTGTTGACGACCTTCTCACATTAAGATATATAGCGAGCAATCGGATGGATGAGTTCGAGAACCTCTTGAAAGAGAAACTTGATGCTTATGAATCAGCATTGGTAAGAGCCATTGAGGAATCATTCACAGAAAGAATCACGTACAATGAGGAATTGCTTGAGACGGTAACAGAGGAGCTGGTCCCTTACTATCACGGACGGTTCCAAATCAACCTGTCCAGAGAAATCAGTTTCTTGCCGCTCGAACTGCGTCTTCTCCTATATACGAAGCTACTTGCCATCGAACCTTATAAAATAATCCGTTATAATTTGCTTGATCGAATCTCTTTGACGTTGTATAAGTCAGGAAACCCGAAGCTTGGAGAGTATGCTACTTTTCTGAAGACAATGCTTGGAGTTGAATTGGCGCCACTCATATTCAAGACAGAGAAACGATTCGAAGAACTGTTCTGGGCCGACATCGGGGCCAACGAGAAAATCGAGACCGTGAAAGAAGAAATTTTAGATGAGGCGAACCTTTACCAAAAAACCATCGAACGAGAGTTTTGGTATGGATTCAAAGGCATGAGTGATTTGAAAAATATAAACGATGTTCACGCAGCCAAGCTATGTTTGAAAGCTTTCACACTATACTTCGAGAAGGTCGTTGAATTATCGAATCAGATGGAAGAAGTGTTTTTGAAGTATTATGACACTAGAAATCGAAAACCGGTGGAGCGCATGTTGAACGAGGAAGGGCTCGAGAGCCTCACAATCAAGCCACGCTATACCATTGCCATAATCGGGCAGAAAGGACAGAGGGAGATGACGGTTGAGGAGAAAGACGAATACGAGGAGGGCATGAGGAGACGCGCAAAAACATGGGCTGGTATCGGCCGAGAGACCTTACTGATGAACAAAGGGAAGACAAGGGCCAAAGATGAAGTGTACCAGGCTCCCGAGGTGTTAGATCAATCCTCTGCGCGTCTTCATCTCACCAATTTGGTCCAACTGATAAGTAATCGTTCCTATACATTGAATCAGTTTGACCGGTATATGTTCGGGTTGGTGATTTCCTCGTTGAAGTCGAAAGACTGGGACAAAAAACGCTTGAATCTCTTTTTAGGTACTTTAACTTACGTCCAATCCATGCTTTGGAACAGAAATGACAGAGATCCGGTAGCTTTACTCAAAATCACAATGGATCTGATTGAGCAGGACAGATTACTAGAATCACATGGAGTAGGTTGGCCAATCGGTCTTGTAGTGAATGAGATGGGAAGAGCGTCTAAGAAAGACTATATCGTCGTATTTGAGAAAATCCAACGGAATGATATTTTCGCAGGGATTGTTTTCGTCTCTTCTCGAGAGCCCCTTCGAAAAGGTGGGAAGAAACAGTCAGAAATCGAGAGTCATATAGACCAATTGTTATATTCACTTGTGATAGATTGGAAGAGAATAGAGAAGAAAATGGGGGCGACCAAAAAAGATTCCTCGCTTCTACGGGACGGCTTGAAAGAACTATCGAAAGAAAAGGAAAAAATGTTTGTAGTCAACCAAGTCGAAAAATAATTACAGTCCTAAAAAAATAACCGGCAGTCCTTTTGTCTTCAATTGAAGGTAATGGGATTGCCGGCTTTGTCATTAGAGCGAAAAAATTCGGTTTAGGTAAGTAAGTCGTTCTGAGCCAAGAATTTTAGAGTTTTATCAGAAGCGAAGACAAGGGGTGAATCTGAACCGTGCATCTGCTGGACCATCTCTCGCATAGCATTAGCGAATAGTTTTTGCTCCTTTGACTCAGCATTGATAAAGATATTTGAGATAAGTGCGACACTTATCAAGGGTGGAGATAAAACTTCATTGTGCACATATTTCGTATAAAAATCTCTAGCCTCACCTGTCATATATTTACGTTTCTTTATCATCGTTAGCATGTTAATAGACCTAAAAATATTCTCAAGGTTCGTGTGAAGGTCTTCGAAGACAGCAGGCACATGAATTTTTTTCAGATGAATGGTTGCCAAATCAAAATCTTCGTTCGCTAGATAAAGTTCGACAAAGAGTGCATCGAGCGCCGTGTTCTCAGGGTTTAGTTCTCCAGCCTTCTCGAGACGTGATTTGATAGAATTGTACACTCTAGATTTTCGATGACCTGTAGATATCCATTTAAGCAGGAACATTGTCAAATCGATACGGGCTATACTGACAAGAGATCCAGATTTTAATTTAGACGATGGACTCTCCTGTACTATGGCATTGAAGTATTCTTTAGACAGCTTAGGATTCTCACCTTGCAAGGAAATAGCTTCTAAATAGAACTTTTCTGTGGCTTCGTAATTCGAAAAATCAATCATGTTTCCAATGTTTTTACCCATTAGTTTTTCATCTCCTTAAATATAGACAAATGAATGAACTAGAGTCGTTCAAACATTTTGAAAAGAATACAATCACATTATAATTCCATCTAAAGTAAAAATGTACAATTATAAAATAATATAAAGAAATTAATGGAATATAGGCTGTTCAATAAAACTTTTTTATTAAAATAATAGTTTGTATTAAAAAGGTATGAGTTAAGGATTTAATAATATATGCCTAAGAAGATAGCCGTTACATTGATCAGAGAAAATGCTGTTTAATTTAAAAGGGAATGCGAGAAATTAAAGGTATAATTTTACTTAACTAAATCTTAGGAGTGATATTGTTGAAAATATTCAAGAAAATAACTTTGGTGATGTTGTGTTTGGGGCTGTTTAGCACTGTTGAGCCAAATGTATTAAGTCCTTTGGATTCAAATTCTGTGGTAGAGGCAAGTGTTCTGAACAACGCGACCTACGTTAAAGTCAGTACAAAGGTTTATACTTCACGTTCATCTAAGTCCAAATCAGTTATGGTGATTCCACAAGGTAAATCCGTGGAACGATTAGCAGTTCATAAGAGTTGGGCTCAAATACGATATAATGGAAAAAGTGGATGGGTCGCATCTCGTAATCTTGTTGAAATTACTAAGACTGAAGTTCTAGATACAAAAAAAGCTACAAAAATGTATTCCTCGCGTTCGACAAAAGCAAAGGTGGTCACTAACATCCCGGCTGATGCATCGGTTACGCGCTTAGCAGTCAATAAGAGCTGGACCCAAGTCCGTTATAATGGAAAAATCGGATGGGTAGCTAGCTCCCAGTTGAAAATACGCTATACCAAAGAAACTTTTGCACCACGTACATACCGGATGAAGGAAGATACTACGCTTAAAGCTAGATATGTCTCTAGTAGTGAAGAGCTTGTCAGCATTCCTAAAGGTACAATCATCACGTCTTCTGAACGTTATAATACATGGTACAAAGTTTCATTCGAAGGAAAGACTGGATGGGTGATAGGGAAGCATATCACCTCTTATAAAGAAACGAATAAGGATATCGCTTTAAAAGTGTTTGGGAATGAGTTTGAGATAAGTGGTGACGGTCACGACATTTACGTGGAAAAAGACGAATTTTATGCTTATTTTAGTAAGAACCGTTTGAATATTCGCGGAGAAAATATTGACGAGTTTCGTTTAGCTGCACTTTATATTGATAAGCTTAACGGGTGTGATTTGGACATTATGACCGACTATATGTGGAATGCACGTCCTGGAGGCAAGTACGCTACTGGTATTATGCATTATAATTATGAAATTTCATTTAGTCCACGTGGCGGAGTGGTAGTAGCTTGGTGATAGTTTCGGTATGATAAAAGCAAGTTTGATTCTTAATGAATATGATTGCATTTTTTAAAAGATTTAAAATGGAATACGATTAGCGTACTGCTAAAAGGTTTAAACAGAGGAATGTCGTTCCAAACGCGGATGGCGCTCCTCTGTTTAATTTCATGTAATTTATTTAGTAAGCCTGCAGGTGATCATTAAATTTAAAATTGGACTATTAAGGTAAATGGAAGACTGTAACGATTCATTTGACGGTATGAAGAGAAACAAATTGACGAATTGCTATACCATGGAAATCAACCTTGCAGCGGAGCGGCTAGGGTTGATTCGTTTTTTCATCGGGACCTTCTTGACGACACATCTTCACGGAAGTCAATGGTGATTCTGAATATACAAAGTATACCATTCTCTTTCTTTATCATATTAAAGAAGTATACAAAATCATTCAAATGGCAAGTCGGAGTTCGATATGTTGGAAGTCCGGTTAAGAGTTTGTAAATAGCCATTTGTCGTGTTTATCGATTCGTGGCCCACCAACTGCATGACCCCGATCAACGGGCTGCCATTGGCCAAGAGTTTGGTGATATAGGCGCGACGGAACCAATGAGGTGGTGTCTTTTCCTCGGTCTCCACATGCTCGACCGCGTTGTGTGTCATCAAACGGAGCGCCTCGTACGTCATCGCTTTATCTAGCTTTTTCGTACTGAAAGCGATAAAGGGAGAGGTGACCTCCTCGATCATCATGAGCGTCTGTAAGCGGTTGATGAGATAGCTCGCCTTCTCGGTGAGCGGGATCCGGCGCCACTTGTCGCGCTTCCCTTTCACCTCGAGGTAGAAGGTGTGCTGATTCCGTTTCATGTCGGTGAATCTGACCGATAACAGCTCGGCTGCCCGCATCCCCGTCGTCAGCAGCAGATAGCCGATTGTCTCGTTCCGGAGCTCCATGAGCTCCTTTTTCTGTGCCCTTTTGACGGTATGGCGGAACGACTCGGCGATCCGCTCGACCTCGTCGAAGTCGACCTCGCGACGGAGCGGCTCGGGACGCTTCTGGTTCTTCACGTGGAAGGCCAGGTTGTGTAGATGGTAATGGTTGACATGTAGGTAGGTCAGGAGTCTCTTCAGCATGTTGTTCTTCCGCTTGGCGCTCCTTGGCGCGTACCGCGCGTTCACCTCGAACAGATAGCGATGTACGTCGAGCACGGTCAGACGCTTCAGGCCGTCGGTATTCGTCATCACGAAACCGAGCACGAATTCGAGGTCCTGCTTGTAGGCGCGGCGCGTGTGGGGGCTCTTCTCCGCATAGATCGGGAACAGCTCCGTCGCCCAGAACAGCTCGATGATTTCCAGGTCGTTTAACGTCTCGAGATTGATGTGGTCACCTTTCAACGCCTCGGCCAGTTTCGGGTTCGCCCCGGTCAACTCTCTCAAAGCCAGTTCGAATTCCTGACGTTTCTTCTCGATTTTCATGCTTCTCCCTCTTTTCGATTCGAATTCACCGTTATACTCATCATTCGCTATTCATAAAGGTGTGATTGAACGTATTACATACGTAATTAAATATTAAATACAATATAAATAGATTTAATATCGTTTGTAATAAATGTATTACATTTTATTGTATAGATAATTATTAAAATCCATTAACTTGTGATAACCCCATATTATCACAAGTTAATTTGAATGCCTAAAAATGAAATTATTTTGACCGGCCGTGTTCCTGAAGGATTGCCTGGTGAAATAATGTAGAAGACCCCCTGAATCCGTTAAACCCGGTTCAGGGGGTCTTTTCATGAAGATTTTGCGGCCTGGGACCTGTTATAGGCCATCCGCATAGGTGCGAACAGACCTATAGCTGTCAACATGAAGTAAGCGGCAGCGATTCCCTGATAGTGGTCAAGCGCAGCTTGTTCATAATAATAGCTGTCGAGCCCATACCCGAATTTGACGAAACAGATAAAGGACAGCAGTACAGGAATTGCCCACAGTCTGCTCTTGGTGATAACAACGGCAATCGCGAACGTCAACATAAGCGCAAACATGATATAGAAGGGCAGGAATTGCCTCACTCCCTCGGACTCATAACCTAGGATTCCCCTGTCATATGATTCCAACAGGAACGTCGCGTGTCCCCATATCCAAAGGCTGAGGATGACGAACAAAGCCCACATCACATATCTCGTTTTTTGAATCACCGACTTGTGGGTGAGGATATCCCCCGGTATCTCATCCTCGCTAAAAATCTTTTGTCCGCATTTCGGACAAAAATTAAAACCCTCTTCGAGCATGAGGTCACATTTCGTACAATTAGTCTGCAACATAAGTTTCCACCTTTTAATGATAATGTTGGTATGAATGTATTCAATGTCACCTGCGGTTCGGGTTGATGGCCTCCAGGCCGTGCTGCACATAGGGTTGGACCAGTTGCGAGTCATAGTTGTGTGCCTCGCCGTTGATGGACTTCCTATACTCCACAATCTGCGGTTTAAGTGCCACAGGGATGTGCCGGGCATCACCCAGGTCAAGGACCGCATGACCCAGATGGTGCAGGAGGTTCATCTTGATGTTCTCATCATTTGCATTCTCGAGGGCGGACAGATAATGACGGATGGCCTCATCACGGCGCCCCGACAGATAACTGATTTTTCCCATGGCGTTGTGCGCCTCGCAGGCGTCGTCCGGATGCTGAACGAGCTTCAGGATGTCCAGGTAGTAGGAATAGGCCTTCTGGTAGTTACCTGCCCTCTTGTGGTTCACCCCTAGGAACAACTTTATATTGAAGAGCTCGTTAAGTATGTGTTTCGGGCTGTGGGCATCGATTTTTTTTAATGCTTCCTCGAGAGACTTGATGGCCTCAAATTTTTCCTTGTTCTGATGAGCAGTGTATCCC
The DNA here is from genome assembly GCF_018618235.1 of Exiguobacterium sp. s26. Classification (NCBI taxonomy): domain Bacteria; kingdom Bacillati; phylum Bacillota; class Bacilli; order Caryophanales; genus Exiguobacterium; species Exiguobacterium sp. s26. The sequence continues at coordinate 56,210 of NZ_JACSLS010000011.1, forward strand.
AGTCTGATCAGTTCCTCGACACTTTTCCCGTTGTCCTTATTGGAAGAGAACATATCAAATAAGCTCATTTTTCCACCTCACATCTCTAGATTTTTTTGTTTGGTCTCATTTCATCGTGCGATTTTATGAGTGCGTATCCAAGAGTGTCTCTGTCGGAGGGTCATCGATACCTCTTCCCAACAGTCGATAGATATGCTGCTCCTATCACGGACGATGGCCGTGATAAAGCCTTCAAAAGTCTTAGACTCCCAGTTCTGATTGAACACCTGTTCGATCCCGAATATCACAAATTCTTGGATTGAGTCATCATAATCCGCCAACAGAACCGCCCCTATTAAGCTCAAGGCGCCGTTCATGCCGAGGGCCGCCTCATGGTTATGCTTTTGGGACAATGACTCATATAGCCCATCTATTTCGATTGCCAACTGGACGGGACCATAGCCGCTGACAACATTCATGAATCGAAGGTCCGAGTCCGGCGACAAAGTAGACGCCAATTGGGTGCTCTCGTTGGACAGCCTGTCTCTGAACGCTACCATGGCATCTGACAGAGATAGATTATCCACGAGGCCATTGAGTCTTCTCATGAAGGTCGTGAGGGCAAGCTCTTTGGAGTCGATCTCGATATCTGGAGAATCTATGATGAGGTCGAAGTAAAGTCTCAGTGTACCAGCAGAGAATTTTAGATCGTTTCGATAGTCGTCGTGAAAGGAGACTTCCTCATATTCCTCGTAAAATCCTGAATAAGATGTCGTCCTCTCTTCGGACGGATCCACCTCCCCTTCGCCTGCGGCAATCCAGTACAATGCTTCTTCCATGTCCTCCATGGACCAGTCATCGTCCTCCCTGCTCACTGACGCGCCCCGATCTACACTGGATCGATATACTCTTTTCCGTCCCTCTATCTTTTCAATCCAGGACAAAAGGTCTTCGATGATAACAAGAATGTATCTCCCGTTATGAGAGGCTGACATTTGCTTTGACAAATCTTGAGCCAGGCTGCTCCTCAACAGGCCAATATATCTGCTTACCAAAAGTTCCTCCTCCCAATCCTCCAGATTGGGATACGAGGTCAATGACGTCTTTTCGTGGTTGAACAAGAACAGGAAGCTCTCAGCTATTATCCTATTCGCTATGAATGGGGAGACGTAGGTCATGGCCTGCTCATAAATTTTAAGTATGATTTCCGTTTCTTTGAGATATGTGAAATTACAAATATCGGCGATGCACTCGGATAAAAATCGTTGGGTATCCTCTTGACTTCGATAAGCGATATCGTATTCCTCTATCAGACAAAGGACTTCATTTTTGAGGGAAAATGAATTTTCTGGGTCCGGTTCGAAATCTTCGTCAAAGTCTTCTTCAAAATCATCATCATAGAAATCTTCTTCATCTTCGTACACTATTCAAAGACCTCATTCCACAATTTTATTCAATGATTATATGTTAGCATCTCACCCAATTAAATTATATAAAATCCCAAAAAATATTTAATTATCAAATATGCTGTTATAATATTTACATGTTTAATAAAGATTTACATATTGGTGTCAAACGCTTCTTCCCTCCTCCAGATGGAGGTCCACTTTAAAACAAAAGAGGAGTGAAATCTCTCAAATGTTTATCGCGTACGCGTTCGAATATGGCATGAAAGAAGAGAACGTCTTCCGGGATCGGCCGAATCTTCAGCTCGGTTTCGAAAGATATGAGGTTCTCGCCGGAAGGTCAAGCACCCTGTTCGTTAAAGATTCCGAATCGAAACGTCATCACAAAGTCTATGTCATGATGAGTCTGAGGAATTTGGTAAACATTGTGAGGAAAGACATGAAATACGGGTCACGCAGAAGAAAGATGACGATGATAAAGAACATGCGCCTCCTAAAATCATGAACGATGCTGCGTACATCCTATCTGCACCCAAAAGGTTCAAATAACATATCGAGCAAGGAGGAGAATCGATGTCTGAAAGACTGATCATCGACATCACGTCTCAAGGTGAGACGGTTGCAAATGCCTATTACAGAGGGGGCGGGTTTCCGAGTGTGGCGATACGACTTGCCCAAACAATCTTAAGAAACCTCGACAACATCGAGGGCAACCTTCTCGGTTCCATCTATCATGCACTCTATGAGACAGGCGCAAGGCCGGGGCCTACGGAAGTCGAGTACCTTAAGACGTTTGGGATAGTCGCCCATGTAGGAGTCGAAAATGATGAGATGGCGTTTTCCAAGGAAGGGATTCGGCGACTGGGACAGGCGGAAGAATATTATGTGAGTATTTCGTCAGAGGACGGTACAGCAGATTTGAGCATGATTCTGCTGCGGGGACTGGATGAAACGTCTGACTCCCGACGATATATGGACATGCATCGCGATGGCATGCCTACCACCGAATGGGAAATGGACCTGAAGAGGCTGGATGAAGGCGATTTGGCGGAAATATTTAGGGTCGGTGACGAGGCGTCGAAGTCGGACACACTCTTCATGATCAAGGGACAACGTCATGTGATTGACCCTGTCCTTTGGTGGGTCGCGGACCGAGAGTGGAACTCATAAAGCACTGAGAGAGGAGGTAGTTTATGAGCGATGCCAGACTGATGTTGTTGCCCATCCAACATGAGCTCGATGCGATAAAGGGACCATTTGAGAGCCATGTCCTCCAACTGTTCCATGCTGACGAGTCGGAGTTGCAACGCCATTCCCTCGAACCGGGGGCAGATGACAGGGGCCGGGCAGCTGCGGAATATTATCTCATTTCGGGAACCCGTGGGAGTGGGGACATGCATCCAACGGGACCTATCTCGACTCGACTCGAGACAACACCCACATCACCATTGGAGTTTGAGCAGGAGGTCGGACAGGAGGTGCGCTCGGGTATCCTCGCCTGGGAACAGGGCATGTTCGAACTCTCCCTCGCGTTCTTTGACTCGGCGTTAAAGTCATGGCAGGAGAATGGGCCGGACGATGGCAAGACACTATACTACGCACTCATCAATAAGGCGAGTCTTTTGATTTCGCTATACAAACATTTCAACCAGAGTGTACCGTATGAGATGATCCTCAAGGAAATGCATGACTATCAGATACGTCTCGAAGGTCCGCTCCGGACGGAGTATCGCTATTTTTTGCTCGAGCACATGTCCAGGTTATATCTGGATTCCGGCCAAGACTACGCCTCTTATGTCGCTTTAAAGAGAGAGGCCATGGCCCTCATCGAGCAGAGGCGTGTGCAAGACGAGCACTATCCGATGGAACGGTATTTGGACCATAAAATGAATCTACATCTCGATCTAGGGATGGCGCTGATAGGACGTTCAGGTGAAAAGCAGAGCGGTTCTTCTCATCTGGCCGAAGTGTTGACGAGTCGCTTGAGTGAGACTTCACAGAGGACCATGACCCGCGAGTATGACCTGTTTCGTAAAGGACAGGCCAATCTCTGGCTGGGGAACAGGATGGCAGCTGAAGATGAGTTCGATCGATTGCTGAAAGTCTCGATGAACCATATGTGGGGGGACTTGGTCCAAAATGAGCTTGAAAAAGCTAGAAGCAGGGGCCACTAAAAAAATCAATCAAAAAAGCAAGGAGCTGTATGAGCATGACGAGAAAACGACATTTCAGAAAAATCGCTTTGATGGTACCGGTGCTATTGATGGCCGGTTGCTCGAACGATGGGGATGACCAGGCGTTCAAGACACTTGAGACAGAACACGAAGCCTTGAAAGAGGAGTTGGGCGAGGCAAAGAAACGATTGTCGGACTCGGAAACCCTACTCAAGAATAAAGATGAGGAAATCGACCGACTAGGTAAGGAGATAGAGAAGCTGGAGACAGCCGGTTCCACCGTCACCGAGATTCCGGAAGACGCACCTATCGATTCCGAGATACCTTTGCCAGGGAATCCCGAGCTGCCATCACCGGTAGCGGCAACGCATGAACCTACTGCTGCTCAGCGGGAGCAGATGTCAGATCTCGAGCCGTTCGATGCATTGATCACCTCCGACGAAAACCTTCCTGTCTATGACTCGTTCACCGACCAGGATAACTCTATCACGGAGCTTACGCCAGGGTATTCAGTCATGGTCCATGCGACCTCAGACGATGGCATGTGGTACTATGTCACAACGACCACCTATGACGGGGATCCGATTTCTGGTTTCGTCTTCGCGGTTTTCGTCCGAGATTTAAGCTCATTATGATTACAGCACCGAGTCATCGCATATGAAAAGTCGAGCGCCCAGTGGGCGCTCGACTTTTCATATGCGATCAGTACCCTAGTGACCGAAAGGTCTCTTTAAAGTATGCATAGAGAACTTTTGGGCTGATTCGATACCTCGGATGATAGAAATCGACGAAGGTCGTATTTAGGCAATGGCCGACTCTCGTACCAGAAGAAGTGACCACGGGGGTGAATCCAAGGATTTCTTGAACGATTGTGAATGTCCCCCCGCAGACGACCACGTCTGGGTTCATGATTTTAATCTCCTCAGTCCATAGGTTCTTCGTATCCAAGGCGTGCCTTCGAATCTCATCGATTTCGCTCCCCCCTGTCCCACCGGTCTTTTTAAGATTGGTGATGGAGATGCCGCTCAATCCTTCTCTGACATGTTTCTCTTTTGAGTGGAGGAGTTGTTGGTAGCATGGGAGCCCGTTCATGAGTCCGAAGCTCCAAAGCCCTATGATTTCGAAAGTGAGATGGTACCTTGTGTCCTCGGGCTGACGATGGATGAAATCGACAAGTGACCAGTCTTCTGATTGGTCCCGGTCATTCACTTCTTTGAGTAGGAACAAGAGTTTGACGTCGGTTGAACTGTATCGCCCCTCGTCGATGACGCCACCTCCCACGAAATGGCCGGGATGATTTTGTCGCCAAGTTACGTATAAGTCGTTTAATCGTTGATTGATTGACATGGATGTGTCTCCTAGTCTCTTTGGGGTGTAAATGATGTGGAATTCTTACCCATCATTGAACATCTGCCATGAGAAGCTTATTTAATTGTTGCAGCTTGAATCGGGATGTCCAAATCAGATATGACGGCTTGATTACGATGCTCATCGACTCTTCGATGAGCTTTCGGTGCACGGAAGGTAGGGATGACAACTCGAAGTGATAATAAGAGAGGTCGCCCTGGTGTTGACGTTGTTTGAAAAATTGAGACCGGTCATCCTTACGAGAATAAATCTTGTCGATATGGCGAATCATTCTTCTCTGGATGCTGCTACCGCTCTCTCCTATGTATAGCACCTCCGTGTCTTTCATCAATACATAGATACCTTTTGTCTTATCAGGAACATGGATGCGTATTTTTCGTTTTGCTTCATCATATTTCTCCCTTGTTGAGTCAGAGCATAGACAGAAGTCGATCTTTTTCCAATGACCTTCCTGTATGGGTAATAATTTTAACTCGATTAGACTTGCCCTGATTTCATCCTCCATGACAGCCATCCCCCTCTTGAATCAACTATTCAACTCGAAGTCCGATGAATATCGGTCAATACAACACGCCTTCCATCGACTTTTTTGAATCATATCGCATTGTCTCCTACCTGAACTTGTCATCGTCAAAAAAGTGATTGATGGGTATCTGTAAGCCATCACAAAACTTCTGTATCGTGCTTATTTTGGGATGTTTCGTACGACCACTCATCAGTTCGGAGATTGTCGCTTGGTTCAATCCACCTTTCTGAATGACTTGATGGATTGTCATATTATGCTCTGCCGCGAGCTCCTTCATCCGCTCTACGATTGCCCTGTTCAGTTCCACTTGCTCACCCCACGATCAAAGTACTCTCTCATACTTATTCTTTATGAATCCTTCTACTCCTCTACCCCAAGCCAATCCCTTGAAATCAAAATATCAATCCTTATCTTCTATCATCGCCCCGTTATTTTTTTACAGTTGTGATACAAAACAAAAAATATTGAATAACTGTTGCCTATAAACCCTTATATAGGGCAGATTCGACAGAAATCGGCAATTGTAAAATTTCTGACATATCAGAAAACTGATGATTTTTATTCCTTTCCCTGCTATATTGGAACCAACAAAAGGAAACATCTGTATGGTCGTCGCTCTGGTCTACAGAAAGGGGAAGGCTTATGTATCGATTCGGGGAGTGGTTGAAGGAGAACCGCCGGCTCTCGGGCTGGTCGCAGGTCGAACTATCGGAGAAGACATTCGGAGAGATCTCACAGCCCGCCATCAGCCAATATGAGCAGAACCGTTCGGTGCCGTCAATCGCGGACATCGATCATCTGGCCCGCGCGTTCGGGCATACGCTCGCGACGGTCCCATGGGACGCCATCGACTTCGGATACGGGGCGAAACGTTCCGTCACGAAGCTCGAGCGACGTCGGTTCGACCTGCAGGAATTGCCGCAGGCCGACTCGGTCCGCACGTTCGACGGGAAGACATATGAGCTGCATGGCTTCATCGGCATCGATAAAGGGAGCGGCGAGACGGTCCAGTTGACGCAACTCTACTATCGAATCCGTACGGTCGTCTGTGACGCCCACGTGCTCGCCAAGCGCAAGAACCCGGATGACGAGCTCATCCATGTCAAGAAACGAAAGCGAATCCGACTGTAACCCACATCGACGCAGCAGCACATCCTTAAGGATGGTCTCCTCCAATCACATATCGGCGTGTCCCTCACCAGTGACCGGGTGGGCGGGATCTACGCACAGATGGTTCGGCGAGAGTCGCCTAAAACTCGCCACAAGGTCACCGCATCGTTCCGGGTCATCGAAAAACCCTGTACAGCTCCTTAGATTCACGAGGGGCGGAGTTCGTGGGGGAACGGCTAGAAACCCACCGCACCGAATCCGACTGTCCTTAATGATGTGCTGCTGCACATCAAGAGATCTAGGAAGGAAGTGTGTATTGTGGCATCAAAAGAACAGAAACAGAACCGTAGCTTCGCCGAGAAACTTTTACGCATACGTGGGAAGGACTATGAGGAGTGGCTCGACGAACAGCATCAACAGGTCATCCAGGATAACCAGGAACTCATTTTGGAGGCGCTCGAGGCGAAGCTCAGCTTCAAGTCGCCGACGCACCAGGACTAAGGAGGGAACGACATGGGACTCAATGAGACAGGGCTCAGCTTGCTTCAGTTCTTTCAGGGACTCGCCGTCATCGCCGCGGCCATCGCCTTCGCGATCGGGGGCTTCTACTTCATCTTCGGCGGGGATCGTGGCCGCTCGAAGGCCGTCGGTTGGCTTGTCGGGGGCGCCGTCGGCCTGATCATCGTCATGGGCGCGTTCACACTCGCCGAGATGGTTGACCAGAACATAAAATTCTAATGAACACACGTAGCGTTCCAATCGGAAGGCTTTTTTTGTTGCTTGAAACGAGAGGAGGAACGAGATGCTGTTTGTACGATTCACCGACGTGCCGGACACACGGATCCAGAACTATGAGCGGCTCACCTTTGCCGAGGCAGTCGTGGCAACACATGATCTGCATCAGGCCCTTAGCGAGGAAGGGGCGAGCTGTTCCGGTGACTTTCGGCTCTTTGACCAGAAAGATGAGCTGCTCTATCGGGGAACGTTCACGTTCGGGACCGAAGGAACGTATCCGAACCTGTATCATCAAGTGCAAGACCGGGTACAACGGATCCGGACGAAGAAAGAGGACAATTCGAAGAAGATGTGGCTCCTCGACGAAATCGAGTCCGAGACACCGGACGACTATAAGCGCCCGTCCGCTAAATCGAATCCGATTGTATCGTCGACCTATCAATCAAGCCTGACCCGACTACAGCGCCGCCTTATCTACGGGGCGGCCACGGCCGGGATTCTATTCACCTCACTTTTCACTGCCGCGCAATGGGTCATCGATAAAGCGGCACACGCCGAACAGGGGATCGGTGGTGAACAGACGTGGCTGAATGCTTACGAACAGGCGCTCCAAGGTGAGGAATCCTCACTAATCGATTTACTAGAACGGAAAGACCGGTCAGAGGAAGAGGATGCCCTATTGATCGACCTCTATCTGGCGGAAGGAGAAGACCAGAAAGCGCTCGAGCTCACGGATGATCCCATCCTGATCGAGACGAAGCTGGGCGGGCTCGACCTATCCGGTAAAGAGAAATTGGAACGGATCCAGAAGTTCCAAGCATCACATCCGACCGATGAGGGTGCGTTCGATATCGCCACACTGGAACGTGATCATGAGACCGTGGCCAAAACGGAAAATGTTGAATGGACTGCTCCCCGTATCTCCGCGAAAGTGACCGCTTATCTCTTTCTCAAGGACATCGAGGCTGCGAACGATTGGGCGTCCAAAACGAACAATTCTGCCGTTCAAGAAAAAGTCGACACCTATCAAGACATCACGGCTACTATCAACGAACTGAACGAAAAATTGAAGAAGACCTCTAGTAAGGACACTTCGGCCCGTGAGAAGATTCAAGCCGCTATCGCTGCTGAAGAAGTTAACCTAGATACGATTCTTTATTCAGATTAAGGTAGGTGAAATAATTGAGAACTCAGTCTCTATCAACACGATTCCCGATACGTCTGATCTTCCCCGCCCTGTTCTGCCTGTTAGGTCTGCCGGCCGGGATTTTTTATCTGCTGAACGGGGTCTACAACATCATTCGACAAACCATGACCCCAATCGTACAAGACGGGCTGTTGGCCGGGGCGACGATTCCGACGCTCTCCCCCTCCTTGTTCTTGGAGGTGAGTCTTCCCTCTTCGACCGTCTTGATCGGACTGATGGCGTTCAGTCTGCTCATCGGACTGGTCGTGTTCGGCAAGGTGTGGCTGAACTTCCGGGACCTGCGGAAAGATCAGAAAGGGAGCGCCCGCTTCACCTCATTCGATGAACTGAAGCAACAGTATCGTCGCGTCCCGGACCGGAAGAAACAATATAAAGGATCAGGTGGTGTCCCCGTCGGACGGGTCAAGAACGAGCTGTTCATCGATGACTCGCCCGTCAACAACCTCGTCATCGGGACGACCCGCTCAGGGAAAGGCGAGACGTTCGTCTTCTCGACAATCGACCTGTACAGCCGTGCAAGCGACCAGGCGAGTCTGATCATCAATGACCCGAAAGGTGAGCTCTTTGCCGCTTCGAAGGAGACGCTCGAGAAACGCGGCTATCAGGTCGAGGTGTTGAACCTGATGAACCCGCTCCAGTCGATGTCGTATAACCTGCTGCAGCTGACGATTGACGCATTTCTCGAAGAGAACTATTCGCTCGCCCAACAGTATGCGCGTTCGGTCGCGTTCATGTTGTACCATGACCCGAAGGCACGGGACCCGTTCTGGGCCAACTCGTCAATCGACCTGTGTACGGCGCTCATCCTCGGGCTCTGTGAGGAGGCGAAGGACACACCGGAGAAGATCAACATGTACAACGTCGCCCTCATGCTCTCGGATTTAGGATCACGGACGGTGGTGACGCGACAAGGACAGGAGATCTCCGCACTGGACGAGTTCTTTCAGCGCTTCCCGGAGAACCACCCGGCCCGGCTTCAGTTCGCGACGCTCCACTTCTCCGGTGGCCAGACACGAGCAAGTATCTTTGCCAATACGAATGCGAAGCTCGGCATCTTCACGTTGAACGGGACCGGAAAGCTGACGTCGATGAACTCGCTCGACATGCGACGCATCGGATTCAACCGCTGGATCAGCGGACGGAGCGAGCCTTTGACACGGCTCACGGTCAGATTCCCCGACGGGATGACCCATGCGCTCACGACGGACGACGACGGCAGCTTCATCGTATACCATACGTCGCCACTTCAAATTGGAGACGTCGTTCAGATCTCAACCGACTCAAGCACTTCGACAATCCAGCTGGAAGCGCATGACGAGGAGAGTGGACGGTTGCACTACGTAATCGACGGGATGATACAGATCCGTGAGGTGATGCACCAGCTCCGTCCCGTGGCGGTGTTCCTCATCGTCCCGGACTATGACCCGACATTCAACGTCATCGCGTCGCTCTACGTCAAACAGGTATACACGTCGCTCGCCCGGGTCGCCTCGCAGACGAAACAAGGCAAATGCGAGCGCCAAGTCGTCTTCTTACTCGATGAGTTCGGCAACATGCCGCCGATCGAGGGCATGGCCAACATCATCACGGTCTGTCTCGGCCGGAACATGCGCTTCAATCTCGTCATCCAGGCCTACTCTCAACTCGAGAACCTGTACGGTGAGGATTGGAAGACAATCGATGGCAACTGTGGGAATACGCACTATCTGTTGACCGCGGACGAATCGACCGCCGAACTGATCTCGAAGAAGCTCGGTGAGGCGACCATCGTCACGAAATCCCGGTCTGGTCAGACGTTCTCACTCAAAAAATCGAAGACGGAGAACGTGGACGGTCGCCGGCTCATGACAGCGACCGAGGTCATGGGACTCAAAGAAGGTGAGATGCTCATCATTCGTGTCATCAAGCGTCAGGACACGAAGAAACGACGTATCCAGTCGTATCCCATCTTCCTGAACGGCAGGACGGCGATGAAGTACCGCTACGAGTACTTGGCGGACGATTTTAACATAAATCGCTCCCTGCATGACATCGACATCCCATGCCGTCACGCCGGGCTCGACTTCGAACAGATCCGTATCCGTTTCGCGAAGCAAGAAGACGAAACGGATATCAATATTCCATCGAATCAGGAAGATAAGTCCTTGACGGTACGAGATGTGTTGCAGGACAGCATCCTCCGCTCGATGTTCGAAGGACATGACATCGGTGGGATGTCCCTCCCCGAGTTCGATACGAACCTGAACCTAGGCGTTTACGATGTCACCGACAGCCAGAAGAGCTTTTTGAGCACAATGATCGCGAAACGACTCGAGAAACTGAAGCAAGGCACACCGTAGAGAGGAGGCCGAATTCATGGCCGAGAGTGCGAGAGAGAAGCGAATCCAGAACGAATTGCGCGTCGTCGCGAGGATCATCGAGACGCAACGCGTCCGCCTCGAACGGGGCGACGTGCTCAATATCCAGACGACCGATGGCTTTCTGACCGTCTATCAGGACGACACCTCAGACACCCCAAAAACTGTTACACTAATAGATAAGTTCGACTTCCGCGTCAATTTAAAAGTCGCGGATCTATTGAAGGGGAAAATCGTCTGACGGAGGGGTAAACGTTATGAGGAAAATCTTGATTGGTGTCCTACTCGGAAGTTCGTTACTTTTAGCATCGTGTGGTACCGAAAGTTCGAATTATCTTTCTACGACTTCTGTCGAAGAAATTGCAGATATTAAAACTGAGCAAGAAAGTGCATACGTTCTTGTAGACAGCGATAGTCAAGGTAATGAAGGGGCTTACGTTGATACTGTGCGAGAAGTCGCCACGGAAAAAAAGAAAGACGTTCTCTTATTCAATCCGTTTCAGCCTAATGGGGAAGATTTTGAAGAACGTTCTACCCAAGAACATCCTGAACTCAAAGGTGGCAGATTGTACGAGATGACTGACGGTGAAATCAGTCGTGAATTAAATGTATCTGCCCTTACAGAAGATGAATTAAAGGATCAAGTCACTAATTTCATTAAATAGCCTCTGAATGGAGGGATTCTATGGGTGATAACGAAATCGTAAACAAGCTACAAGAGTTCACTGATATCCTTAGTCTCAGTACATTGGTACTGGATGCCCTCCGCTCAATGGGTTGGATTTTAATACGTGGCTTAGCAGTATTAATTGATGGACTTGAAAAAGTGACTGACAGCATATTTGAACTGAACCCTGAATGATAGACACTTGATAAAAAGTGCTCATTCAGGGTTTTTTGCGTGCGATCGAATCGATATAATGAACCTATTC
>NZ_JACSLS010000012.1:0-53631 GCF_018618235.1 Exiguobacterium sp. s26
GCGGCCACACCCGTTCCCATGCCGAACACGGAAGTTAAGCGCTTCAGCGCCGAAAGTAGTTGGGGGTCTCCCCCTGTGAGGATAGGACGTTGCCAGGCCAACGCGAAAGACGATCGAGCATCCGCTCGGTCGTCTTTTTTCTGTTTAAAGCGGTGTCGCAGTTGCGACATCGCTTTTCGTTTGCCTTTTTTTGAATCAATGATAGAATATAGTCAAAAGTCAAAGATGGTCAGAGGGTGGTGGAGATGAGAAACATATCGGATGTAATCGAACAGTATTTAAAACAAGTGCTGAAGGAGAGCCAGGCCGAAGCAATCGAGATTAAACGGCAAGATATTGCCAAGCGTTTCGAATGTGTTCCGTCTCAAATCAACTACGTCATTAATACGCGCTTTACGGTCGAGAAGGGCTATCTTGTCGAAAGTAAGCGTGGGGGCGGGGGATATATTCGCATTCGCCGCGTAATTTTACATGAAAAGCAAGACGTGTTGGTCAGCTTGATGGATATTTTACAAGACCATCCTCGTCTTTCCGAACAGCTTGTCGAGAACATCTTGATTCGCTTATTTGAAGAAGGGATGTTGAGTGAGCGGGAAGTGCGCTTGTTGTATCATTTATTGTCTGATGAAGCGCTTGGGTTACACGCTGACGATCGTCACTTGATTCGAAGACAACAGTTACTCGCATTAATGAAGTTACTTAGTTACCATTGACCGACGGAGGCATAAAGAGATGTTATGCGAACGATGCAAACGGCGACCTGCCATCAATGAGATCCAAGTAGTCGAGAACGGGATACCGGTGACGAGACGACTATGTCGTCAATGTACAGTTGAACTGATGGCAGGTTACGTACCAGCTGTGAAACGGTGCCCGGGCTGTCAATTGACACAAACTGAATTAGCTCATCTTCGAAAAGCGGGCTGTACCACTTGTTATACCGTCTTTCGCGAAGAATTGATTAAAATCACACGTCAGTATCAACAAGGCCATGATGAACATGTAGGTTCGATGCCAGATGCGTTACGGACTCCCGACGAGCGAATCGAAGAGCGACTTGCAAAGTTAGCAGGGGAGTTGGAACGAGCCGTCGAACAAGAAGATTATGAACGCGCAGCCAGGCTGAAAAAAGAAATCAATCAATTGAAAGGGCGAGGTGAGGCGTGATGGAGTCTTATCTTAAACATCCACTTGGTCCTAAAATGAGAGAGCGAGCCAAGTTAGATGATTTGGTCATCTCGACTCGCATTCGTCTAGCGCGCAATTTAAAAGACACCGTCTTTTCTCCTGTATTATCGGAGGAAGGACAGCAACAACTTTGTGAACGGATTGAAGCGTCACTTGGAGGATTGCAAGGTTTTGAGTATTTGCATATGGGTGCTTATGATCAGGTGACCCGACAAGCGCTCGTTGAAAAGCATTTGATTAGCCCTACGATTGCCGCGAAAGAACAAAGTGCCGTCTTTTTAAGTGATGATGAGACGATCAGCGTACTCATCAATGAAGAAGACCATTTACGAATTCAAACTCTACTCCCAGGTTATCAAGTAGAAGAGGCTTTCGAACTGGCAAGACGTGTCGATGCTCTCTGTGGGGAGTCCCTTCCTTACGCATTTGATGAACAGCTAGGTTATTTGACAACATGTCCGAGTAATATCGGGACGGGTTTACGAGCCTCGGTGATGCTTCATCTGCCAGGATTGACGTTGACCGGACGGATAACTCCTATTCTAAAAGAACTTCGGAAGCTCGGATATACGATTCGGGGACGTTACGGGGAAGGCAGTGATGCGGCGGGGCGACTGTTCCAATTATCGAACCAACGCACGTTAGGGAGCCATGAAACCCAACTGTTAACCGACTTCATGGAGATTACGGAACAAGTCATTCAGGCAGAGCGACAAGCCCGCGAAGAGTTATTGGCTCGCAACCAGGACGAGTTAGAAGATCAGTTTTATCGCTCGTATGGGATTTTACGCTATGCAAAACTGCTATCGTCAACAGAAGCTGTCGAACGCCTATCCGATCTTCACTTGGCGAGTGACCTGGGTATTTTATCGGATTGGAGTCCACCTCAGTTTCACGAATTGATTGTAAAGCTTCAATCAGGTTTCCTACAAAAGCATTTCGGGAAAACATTATCTACGAAAGAACGAGATCGCGAACGTGCGACGCTCGTTCGTCGAACGTTAGATCATGGGTTAGTTTGATCCAACTTTAAGGAGGTTTTGTCAATGATGTTTGGTCGATTTACAGAACGAGCTCAGCGCGTATTAGCTTTAGCACAAGAGGAAGCAGTACGGCTTGGCCATCATAATATCGGTACGGAGCACATTTTACTCGGACTTGTTCGCGAGGGAGAAGGGATTGCCGCTAAGGCACTGTTCGCTCTCGGACTTACGTCTGAAAAGATTCAGCAAGAAGTGGAGGCACTCATCGGACGAGGTTCAGAAAACGGATCGACGATTCACTATACGCCACGTGCGAAAAAAGTGATTGAGCTATCGATGGATGAAGCACGGAAACTTGGTCACTCTTATGTCGGGACTGAACACATTCTCCTCGGCGTCATTCGCGAAGGAGAAGGGGTAGCAGCTCGAGTCTTGAACAACCTTGGGATCAGCTTGACGAAGGCGCGTCAGCAAGTGCTCCAGCTCTTAGGAAACACTGAGTCGTCAGCTAATGCATCACAACCAGGTACAAGTGCTGCTACACCGACGCTTGATGGCTTAGCTCGTGACTTGACACAGCAAGCGCGAGAATCCCGTCTTGATCCGGTCATCGGTCGCTCAGGCGAAATTCAACGTGTCATCGAAGTGTTATCACGCCGGACGAAAAACAACCCGGTCCTCATCGGGGAACCAGGGGTCGGGAAGACGGCAGTCGTCGAAGGGCTCGCCCAACAGATCATCAACAATGAAGTACCGGAAACACTTCGGAATAAACGCGTCATGGTGCTCGATATGGGTACACTCGTCGCTGGAACGAAGTACCGCGGTGAATTTGAAGATCGTTTGAAAAAAGTGATGGATGAGATTCGCCAAGCTGGGAACGTCATTCTTTTCATTGACGAGTTGCATACGTTAATTGGTGCTGGGGGTGCAGAAGGCGCCATCGATGCATCGAATATCTTGAAACCGTCACTCGCACGTGGCGAACTTCAATGTATCGGTGCGACGACACTCGATGAGTATCGTAAATATATCGAGAAGGATGCCGCGCTCGAACGTCGCTTCCAACCAATTCAAGTCAATGAACCGACGACGGATGAGGCAGAACAAATTCTCTTCGGGTTACGTGACCGTTACGAAGCGCACCATCGCGTCACAATCACAGATGAAGCGATTCATGAGGCCGTTGTTCTCTCGGACCGCTACATCTCGGACCGCTTCCTTCCAGATAAAGCGATCGACCTCGTCGATGAGGCTGCTTCGAAAGTAAGACTTCGCTCATTCACGGCACCGCCGAACTTGAAAGAACTCGAGGCTCGTCTTGAGTCGATTCGCAAAGAAAAAGATTCGGCTGTACAGAGTCAAGAGTTCGAGAAGGCTGCCTCACTACGCGATACCGAACAGAAACTTCGAGATGAACTCGAACAGCTCAAATCGGAATGGCAGAATAAGCAAGGGAACGAAAAACTCGAAGTAACGAAAGAAGACATCGCGCAAGTCGTCGCCAACTGGACAGGAGTACCTGTGACGAAGATTGCTGAAGAAGAGACAGACCGTCTCCTCAAACTCGAATCAATTCTCCACGGCCGAGTCATCGGTCAAGATGAAGCCGTTAAATCGATTTCGCGGGCGATTCGCCGAGCACGTGCTGGATTGAAAGATCCGAAACGTCCGATTGGTTCGTTCGTCTTCCTCGGACCAACTGGTGTCGGGAAAACCGAGCTGGCTCGTGCTGTAGCTGAAGCGTTGTTCGGTGACGAAGACGCCATCATCCGAATCGACATGTCGGAGTACATGGAGAAACACGCGACGAGTCGTCTCGTTGGATCGCCTCCAGGTTACGTCGGTTATGAAGAGGGCGGTCAATTGACAGAGAAAGTTCGCCGCAAACCATATTCGGTCATCTTGCTTGATGAGATTGAAAAGGCTCACCCTGAAGTGTTCAACATCTTGCTCCAAGTGCTCGATGACGGTCGCTTGACCGACTCGAAAGGGCGTACGGTCGACTTCCGGAACACGGTCATCATCATGACGTCAAACGTCGGTGCGGCAGCGCTCAAACGGAACAAGTACGTCGGGTTCACGGTTGAAGATGACGTGAAGCGTGAATATACGGAAATGAAAGATAAAGTTATGGAAGAGTTGAAGAAGGCGTTCCGTCCTGAGTTCTTGAACCGGATTGACGAAATCACCGTCTTCCACTCGCTCCAAAAAGAACACATCCAAGAAATCGTCAAACTTATGGCCGAGACACTTACAAAACGTCTCGGGGAACAAGGGATTGATTTCAGCTTGACGGAATCGGCGCTCGAGAAAATCGCCGAAGTCGGGTACGATCCGGAATACGGGGCTCGTCCACTCCGCCGTGCGCTCCAGCGTGAGGTTGAGGACCGACTCTCAGAAGCGATGCTCAGTGGCAGCATCACAAAAGGCAGCAAAGTGGCGCTCGATGTACAAGATGGCGAATTCGTCGTCCGTAATGAAGGTGTCGTTCAGTAACTACAAGGCTCCCTCTCTCGTGTGAGGGGGCTTTTTTAGACGGAAAGGAACATCATGGCAAAAATTAAAACGAAGTACGTATGTCAGTCATGCGGATACGAATCCGCAAAATGGATGGGACGTTGCCCAGGTTGTAACGAGTGGAATACGCTCGTCGAAGAATTTGTCGAAGAGAAAAAGGCGAAGCGGGGGGCCGCATTCGTCCATAGCTCCTCGAGACAGTTGAAGCCAGAACGTCTGTCGGACGTCGTATCGCAAGAAGAGACGCGCGTCCATACGAATAGTCAAGAGTTTGACCGTGTGCTTGGGGGCGGGATTGTCCCGGGCTCGCTCGTCCTCGTCGGTGGGGACCCGGGAATCGGGAAGTCGACGATTCTGCTTCAAGTGAGTGCCCATTTGGCACATAGTGGACGGAAAGTGCTCTATATTTCCGGGGAAGAATCGCTCAAACAGACGAAACTCCGAGCCGAACGGCTCGGTCTGCCGACTGAAGACTTATATGTCCTCGCAGAGACGGACATGTTGATGATTGAACGAGTCATCGATGAAGAAGAACCGGGGTTCGTCATCATCGACTCGATTCAAACCGTTTATATGGATGAAATTCAATCAGCGCCAGGTAGTGTCGCTCAAGTCCGAGAATGTACAGCGGCGCTCATGAAAATCGCTAAAACGCGAGGAGTGGCCGTCTTTATCGTCGGTCACGTGACGAAACAAGGTTCGATTGCCGGTCCTCGTCTGCTCGAGCACATGGTGGATGCGGTCCTTTACTTCGAAGGGGAGCGTCACCATACATTCCGAATTTTACGGGCCGTCAAAAATCGGTTCGGTTCGACGAACGAGATTGGCATCTTTGAAATGAAAGAAGGCGGGCTCGAAGAAGTGCTCAATCCGTCTGAAATCTTCCTGGAAGAACGAACTGCTGGCGTCTCGGGCTCCACCGTCGTCGCATCGATGGAAGGGACGCGGACCGTGCTCGTCGAGTTACAGGCGCTCATCTCGCCGACCTCGTTCGGGAACCCGCGCCGGATGGCGACCGGGATTGACCAGAACCGGGTCGCCCTTCTCATGGCTGTGCTCGAGAAGCGTTCGGGTCTCTTGCTCCAAACGCAAGACGCTTATTTGAAGGCGGCCGGGGGCGTTAAATTGGACGAACCGGCCATCGACTTGGCCATTTGTATTTCGATCGCATCAAGCTTCCGGGACCGTCCGACCCGTCCGACGGATGTATGTATCGGCGAAGTCGGATTGACCGGTGAGGTACGGCGGGTGTCACGGATTGAGCAACGTGTCGCTGAAGCGGCCAAGCTTGGTTTCACCCGGGCCATCATTCCGAAAAACAACCTCGGGGGCTGGACAGCCCCGCCTGGTATCGATGTCGTCGGTGTCAGTACTGTCGATGAAGCGCTCCAACTCGCTATCCCGTTCTGACGGGGCGCTTCCGGCAGTTTTTAACGCTTTGTAACGAACGCTTTCAAAAGAACCGTGTTACAATGAAAGTGTTAATTTCTTGAAATTTTAATTCATAATGAAGGAGGTGGAATGAGTGAAGATTGCTGTACGAATCGGATTTATATTGATCGGACTCGTCGTCGGTTGGTTTGGAATTATCGAAGCGATGTTGCTATTAGGCGACCTTGGTGTGAGTGTACCGGCTTGGTTGACGATTCCTTACGTTGCTAGTTTGATTGGTGGACTTATCTTCTTCATTCTTAGTTTGTTCTTGACCGATGGGGTCGTTAAATTTATCCGTTTTATCGAAGAACGGCTTGTCCGTTTGCCGGTCGGCGATATTTTGTTTGGCTCAATCGGATTGATTATTGGTTTGTTGATCGCCTTTTTGATCAGCGTCTCGTTAGAAGTGACGAATATCTTCTTGCTCAGCAAGATTGTACCGATTTTTGTGACCGCTCTGTTCGGTTACTTCGGCTTTGCCGTCGGTTACCGGAAGCGGAATGAATGGATTAAACTGTTCGTCAAAAGTGAACGAGAGAAGCCGGCCGCGGAACCATTGCGCCGCTCTAACGATAAAATTTTGGATACGAGCGTCATCATCGATGGTCGAATCGCTGATATCTCGAAGACCGGTTTCATCGAAGGGACACTCATCGTGCCGCAGTTCGTCATCGGTGAGCTTCAATATATTGCGGACTCGTCGGATACGCTGAAGCGTAACCGGGGCCGTCGCGGTCTTGATATTTTAAAAGAGTTACAAGACAACGACCGGATCGAAGTGGAAATCTACGATGGGGACTTTGAAGACGTCGCCGAAGTAGATATCAAATTGATCAAGTTGGCCGAATTGAAAAAAGGCATCGTCGTCACGAACGACTACAACTTGAACAAAGTGTGTGAAGTTCGGAACGTCCCAGTATTGAACATTAACGATTTGGCCAACTCGGTCAAACAGATCGTCATTCCAGGAGAAGAGATGGTCGTGACGGTCATTAAAGAAGGAAAAGAACAAAATCAAGGTGTCGCCTATCTCGAAGATGGCACGATGGTCGTCGTTGAAGGTGGGCGCAAGCTGATCTCGAAGACGTTACCTGTTGTCGTCACGAGCGTGCTTCAGACGTCGGCTGGCCGCATGATTTTTGCTCGTCCTGAATAAATAAGTGGAAAAAGAGACGCATCGGCGCTCTCTTTTTTCGCGAAAAGGGGTGAATGGAATGGTACGCTATACGGTTGTCATTCCGGCCGCAGGAAAAGGAAAGCGGATGGGAGCCGATGAGAATAAGTTGATGCTGACGCTGCAAGGAAAACCGATTATCGTGTGGACCGTGGCAGCGTTCGCGAGAGATGCATGGTGCTCGCGCATCGTGCTCGCGGTGCGTCCTGAGGAGCAAGCGTGGTTCGAGCAGCAGTTGCGTCATGTCCAAACCCCGATTACATATGTGACGGGTGGGGAAGAACGACAACAGAGCGTTCGAGCCGGATTGCAAGTCGTCAATCCCGAAGATGTCGTCTTGATTCATGACGGGGCACGGCCATTTGTGCGCCTTGACCAACTTCATGCCATCGCCGAAGCGGCCAAGACGGCAGGGGCGATTCTCGCTGTTCCGGTCAAAGATACGGTGAAACAAGTGATGGACGGACACATCACGCAGACGGTGCCGCGTGAGGCACTATGGTTGGCGCAGACGCCCCAAGCGTTTCCGGCAGGCGCCATTCAAGCCGCCCATGAGCGGGCAGAAGCTGCTCGTTTTATCGGGACGGATGATGCCAGTCTATTCGAATGGACCGGGCAACGGGTGATGATTATCCCGGGGGATTACCACAACATTAAAATGACGACCCCGGAAGATTTATTATTTGGTGAAGCGATTTTAACGAAGGAGGACTATCGATGAGAATCGGACAAGGATTTGATGTACATGCGTTCGCCGAAGGGCGTCCGCTCATTTTAGGGGGAATCGAGATTCCACACGACCGCGGCCTGCTTGGCCACTCGGATGCGGACGTCTTGTTGCATACGATTGCCGATGCAGCGCTCGGAGCGATTGCGGCGGGGGATATCGGCAAGCATTTCCCGGATACGGACCCGGAATTTAAGGACGCGGACTCGAAAGTGTTGTTGCAGCACGTCTGGCAACTCGTCAAAGCGGAAGGCTATGTGCTCGGCAACGTCGATGCGACAGTGATGGCGGAGCGGCCAAAGCTTCGCACGTACATCGACGATATGCGAGCGGTCATCGCCGAGTTGCTCGAGGCAGACATCAGCCAAGTGAACGTCAAAGCGACGACGACTGAAAAGCTAGGCTTCACCGGACGTGAAGAAGGAATTGCCGCCCAGGCGGTCATCCTGCTCAACCGCGCTTGACAAAAGTGGTATACTATTTGGGCAGAAGAGAAGAAAGGTGGAAATATTATGAGTGAAGTGCGCGTACGCTATGCGCCGAGTCCGACGGGTCACCTTCATATTGGGAACGCCCGGACCGCGCTATTTAACTATTTGTATGCTCGCCATGCCGGCGGGAAGATGATTCTCCGAATCGAGGACACGGACCAAAAGCGGAACGTGGAAAACGGTGTCGAGAGTCAGATGAAGTATTTGGAATGGCTCGGAATCGATTGGGATGAAGGTCCAGGTCGCGGCGGCGATCATGGTCCTTACTTCCAAATGGAACGACTCGACCTTTACAATAAATATGTGAACGAGTTGATGGACAACGGACTCGCCTATAAATGCTATATGACGTCTGAAGAACTCGAGGCGGAGCGTGAGGCTCAAATCGCACGCGGCGAGGCACCGCGGTATTCGGGTGCACATCGTAACTTGAGCGACGAAGAGCAAGCTGCGTTCGAAGCCGAAGGACGTAAACCGTCGATTCGGATTCGTGTACCAGAGTCGGTCACATACAAGTGGACCGATGTCGTCAAAGGCGACGTCTCGTTCGAGTCGAAAGACTTCGGCGACTGGGTCATCGTCAAACAGGACGGCATCCCGACGTACAACTTCGCTGTCGTCGTCGACGATCACTTGATGAAAATCAGCCACGTCTTGCGCGGGGATGATCATATCGCCAACACACCGAAACAGATGATGATCTATGACGCACTCGGTTGGGACTATCCGGCGTTTGGTCATATGACATTGATTTATAACGAGAACCATAAGAAGTTATCGAAGCGTGATGAGTCGATCATTCAGTTTATCGAACAATACGCTGATCTCGGATACCTTCCAGGGGCACTCTTTAACTTCATCTCGCTCCTCGGTTGGTCGCCGGTCGGAGAAGAGGAGATCTTCACGAAAGAAGCGTTCATCGAGATGTTTGATGCGAGTCGTTTGTCGAAGAGCCCGGCCGTCTTTGACCAACAGAAGCTTGCTTGGATCAACAGCGTCTATATGAAACAGGCTTCGCTTGACGAAGTGGTGGCACTCAGTTTACCATTCTTACAAGAAGCAGGACGTTTACCGAACGCCTTGTCGATGGAACAAGCCGATTGGGCGACAGCGTTGATCGCCCTCTATAAAGAACAAATGACACACGGTGCTGAAATCGTGACGTTGACGGACCTGTTCTTTAAAGACGAGGTCGAATACGACGAAGAGGCCAATGCGGTCCTCGCTGGAGAAACGGTACCGGCTGTCCTCGCCGAATTCAAGGCTCAACTTGAAGCAATCGAAGACTTCACACCGGAAGCCGTCAAAGCAGCGACGAAAACGACACAAAAGGCGACTGGCCAAAAAGGAAAGAACTTGTTCATGCCGATCCGGGTCGCGACGACCGGGCAGACGCACGGACCAGAGCTTCCGAACGCCATTTCACTAATTGGCAAAGAGCGTGTCTTGGCACGTCTCACAACATTATTAGCTTAAAGGCAACGATGAGGAAAGTAAGCGGTATGACACTTAACAGAGACTAGAACCTAGGCTGGAAGTTCTAGAAGCGTCCCCCGTCGAAGTGCACCTCGGAGCCGTTCCGGCGATACGTAGTCGGGACCGCGACTCGGCGTTAACGAGACATGAGAGGGGAACTTTCCCAAACAGAGTGGAACCGCGCTTACGGCGTCTCTGTGCCTTGGCACAGGGGCGTCTTTGTTTTTGATATGGAAAAGGAGAACAATTATGGGATTTTGGAAAAGTGTGAGCGCCGATATACGAAACGTGCTCGAACTCGACCCGGCCGCAAGATCAAAAATAGAGGTCGTCTTGACCTATCCAGGGTTACACGCCCTGTGGGCACATCGAATCGCGCACGGTCTATGGACGCGCAAAGTCAAGTTAATGGCGAAGTTAATCGCGCAGACGAGCCGTTGGTTGACGGGAATTGAGATTCATCCCGGTGCGGTCATCGGTGAACGTCTCTTTATCGATCACGGGTTTGGCATCGTCATTGGTGAGACGGCGATTATCGGTAACAATGTAACGATTTATCAGGGCGTGACGCTCGGCGGAACGGGAAAAGAGAAAGGGAAACGTCACCCGACGATCGGGAATGATGTCCTCATCTCTGCCGGGGCGAAAGTGCTCGGCAATATCACGATTGGCGATTGCGTCAAAATCGGGGCGAGTTCTGTCGTTTTAAAAGACGTCCCATCCGACTCGACGGTCGTCGGGATTCCAGGCCGGGTCGTCATCCGGAACGGCGAACGGGTTAAGCAGCATGATCTCGATCACCGCTTCCCCGACCCGGACCGCGAGTGCCAAGAGCGGCTGGAACGTGCCGTCGCTCAGCTAGAAGACAAACTTGCTTCATTAGAGAAACGGATGGAGGAGAATACACATGATTCAGTTTTACAACAGCCTCACGAATAAAAAAGAGCCGTTTGTACCAATCGTACCTGGGAAAGTGTCGATGTATGTATGTGGACCGACCGTTTACAATTACATTCACGTCGGCAATGCTCGTCCAGCGATTGCCTTTGATACGGTCCGCCGCTACTTGACGTATCGAGGCTATGACGTCAAATACGTCCTCAACTTTACAGATGTCGACGATAAAATCATTCGGACCGCCAATGAGCTCGGAGAAGACGTCGGTACGTTGACGAATCGGTATATCGACGCGTATTTGGCAGACACGGGTGCCTTGAACGTATTGCCGGCGGACGTCCATCCACGTGTCACGGACACGATGGAAGAGATTATCACATTCATCCGCGAACTCGAGACGCAGGACTTTGCGTATGAAGCAGGCGGGGACGTCTATTTCCGGACGCGTAAGTTTGAGACGTATGGCAAATTGAGCCAGCAGTCGATTGAAGACTTACGCGCGGGATCACGTGTCGACGTCGGGGAAAAGAAAGAAGACCCGCTCGATTTCGTCTTGTGGAAAGCCGCGAAACCAGGTGAGCCGGCATGGGAGAGTCCATGGGGACAAGGTCGTCCAGGCTGGCACATCGAGTGTTCAGCGATGGCGAAAAAACACCTTGGCACGACGATCGACATTCACGCCGGGGGCCATGACTTGAAGTTCCCGCACCACGAGAACGAGATTGCCCAATCGGAGGCGTGCAACCATACGAAGTTCGCCAACTATTGGCTGCATAACGGATTCATCAATATCGAGAACGAGAAGATGTCCAAATCGCTCGGCAACTTCCTACTCGTCCATGAGGCGTTGAAAGAAGTCGATGCGATGGTGCTCCGCTTCTTCATGTTGTCGGTCCATTATCGCCATCCGATCAACTACAGTCGTGAGTTGATTGAACAAGCGGCGAACGGATGGGATCGCATCAAGGAAGCATACCAAAACGTCGCGTACCGCCTGTCGGTCACAGCTGGTCTTGAAGAACCGAGTGAAGCGATGGAACGCAAGCTCGCGACAATTAAAACCACATTCATCGAAGCGATGGATGATGATATCAATACGGCGAACGCGGTGACGGTCTTATTCGACTTGGCGCGTGAAGCCAATATCTACGCAAAGGCGGACCACGTCTCGAAAACGACGTTGGAACACGTGATCGCCTTGTTCGAAGAGTTGACGGGCGTGCTCGGTTTAACGATTGCGAACGAAGTGGAATTGCTTGACGCGGAAATCGATCAATTGATTCAAGAGCGGAACACGGCCCGGGCGGAGCGAAACTTCGCGCGTGCCGATGAGATTCGTGACCTCTTGAAAGACCAGAACATTCAACTCGAAGATACGGCCCAAGGGGTGCGGTGGAAGCGGTTATGAAGCAACAGGCTCCTCAACTGAACGCTCTCGCCCTCGCCTATATGGGGGACGCCGTCTATGAGATGGCGGTACGCAAACGACTGCTCGGACAAGGGATGACGAAGCCGAACGATCTCCACCGCGGCGCCATTCGCTACGTAAATGCGGGCGCCCAGGCTGGGGTCGTGACCCACTGGCTCGAGACAGGCATCTTGAGCGAAGATGAAACGGCCGTTGTCCGCCGCGGGAAGAACGCGAAATCTGGTTCAATCCCAAAGCGGACAGATGTTCATACGTATCGCTACTCGACCGCATTCGAAGCATTGATTGGTTACACATATCTAATGGAAAGAAGGGATCGTCTTGAAGAACTCATCGAACAAGCGTTCGCATGGCTCGAAACCGAGTCATTCGAAACGACATGACGGAGCAAGGGAGCAACGCTCATTCGATCGTCCACGCGGCGAACGGAATGACCGCCCACGTGGTGAACGGAACGACCGTCCGCAACGTCAGAAACTAGAACGTCCGGACTACCAAGAAGTCGATGTGATGGAAGAAGGAATCGATTTTTTATACGGGCGCAACCCGGTCATGGAAGCACTCCGGAGCGGACGTGACATGAACAAGGTCTTCATCATGGAAGGCCAACAGAAAGGGCCACTCGCCCAAATCATCGGGATGGCTAACGAGGCGTCGGTCCAAATCTCATTCGTCCCGAAGACGAAACTCGAGAAGATGGCCGGCAGTGAACATCACCAAGGCGTTGTCGCCGCGGTCGCCGCTTACGAATATAAGTCGGTTGAAGACATGTTCGCACTCGCTGAGTCGAAAGGTGAAACGCCGCTCTTCATCTTGCTCGATGAGCTCGAAGACCCGCACAACCTCGGTTCGATTCTTCGGACGGCGGATGCGGTCGGAGCCCACGGAATCATCATTCCGAAGCGCCGCTCGGTTGGATTGACGCAGACGGTGGCGAAAGCCTCGACGGGTGCGATTGAGTATATCCCGGTCGCACGCGTCACGAACTTGACGCGGACGCTTGAAGAGTTGAAAGAGAAAGGACTATGGGTCGTCGGGACGGACGCGAGCGAGAGCCAAGATTATCGCCGCCTCGATGGGAACATGCCGCTCGTCGTTGTCATCGGTAGTGAGGGCAAAGGGATGAGCCGCCTCGTGCGGGAGTCGTGTGACTTCCTCGTCCATATGCCGATGGTTGGTCATGTCACATCGCTGAACGCCTCGGTCGCGGCCGCGCTTCTATTGTATGAAGTGCACCGCTCACGTAACCCATTGTCATGAGTATCAAGAAACGGGAACTGCTCCTCGTGGATGGGTATAACATCATTGGCGCTTGGCCACACCTTCGCAAACTGCGCGACATCGATTTTGAGAAGGCACGTACCGACTTGATTGAAGCGATGGCCGAGTATCAGGCGGTCACAGGTCGTGAAGTGACGATTGTCTTCGATGCGCATATGCGTTATGGACGAGAGTCGAAAGCGAAACAGAGTCGGATCGCGGTCATCTACACGAAAGAGAACGAGACCGCGGACGAATGGATTGAGCGGCGAGCCCATGAACTCGTCGATGATCGTCTCGTCACGTTATTCGTCGCGACGAACGATTTCACCGAGCAATGGGTCATCTTCGGTCAAGGCGCCCTCCGCGTGCCCGCGGCCGAACTGCTCAAAGATTGGAAACAAGCGCAGCAGTTAATCGCCCAAGAGCGGTCGGCGCTTGAGCAGGACCGATCCAACCGAAAAACAATCGACCTCACGCCAGATGTGCGGGCCCGATTGGAAGAAATTCGTCGTCGTAAATGAAGCGGTGACGAAACTCACGGACGAGTTCATGAAATGGACTCGTCTTTGTTTTTAATTTGACATTTTTTTGGAAAGAAATGTTGTATACTATTACATGTATGAGTTACACGAATTGTAATTGACGGAATTTTTAGAATTTTATTTGACGGTCGTTTTAAACGGCGCCTATAATGAGAGCACAAACTTACATAAGTTCATCAATCGCCGGGGGGTAGGAAACATGAACGGATGGCCATACGAGCAGTTTGAAAACATGTCCGACGAAGAGCTCGTCTTTCTTGCGCGTAACGAAGGGGATAGCGACGCTCTTGAGTTTTTGATTGAACGTTACCGATATTTCGTTCGGGCGAAGGCGCGGTCTTACTTTTTGATTGGTGCCGACCACGAGGATATCGTCCAAGAAGGGATGATCGGTCTGTATAAAGGGGTTCGGGACTATCGGGACGAACGGCTCGCTTCGTTCAAAAGTTTTGCTGAGATGTGCATCACGCGTCAAATGATCACCGCCATTAAAACGGCGACGCGTCAAAAACATATTCCGCTCAACTCTTACGTCTCGCTCGATAAGCCGATTTTTGACGACGAGTCGGATCGGACGCTTCTTGATGTGATTTTGCCGCCGCATCCGACAGACCCGCAAGATTTGCTCGTCACGCGTGAAGAGCAACTGTTCATGGAAGAAAAGATGGAAGAGCTCCTGAGTGACTTGGAACGAAAAGTGTTACGTCTTTATTTGGACGGCCGTTCGTATCAAGAAATCTCAGACGACCTCGACCGTCACGTGAAGTCGATTGATAATGCGCTACAGCGCGTGAAGAAAAAGTTTGAGCGGCATGTCGACGTCAAAACGCTGACGAGCTAACCGATATTGACCGCAAGCCTCCTATGTGATACTTTTAAGGCAGCGCCTTGTCCGTAGACGCCATTTACAGGAGGCGTTTTTTTTTCGCTCTTTTTTAGTGGGAGAGCTGTCGAAAGGGGCGCTTATGAATGGCAAAGAAAGTAAGTCTCGCGTGTTCGGATTGCGGGTCGAGCGGTTATTCGACCGTTAAGCAAGACGACGTGACGACGCGGCTCGAACTGAAAAAGTTCTGTCGTCGTTGCAATGCACATACGACACATCGAGAATCAAAGTAACGTAGATTGGCATTCAACGTAGGAGGAAGCTATCATGAACTTTTTGCGCGATGTATGGAAAGAGTTAAAGAAAACGAGTTGGCCGACTCGTAAAGAGCTCACAAAATATACCATCACGGTCATCGCGACGGTCGTCGTGGTCGGCCTGTTCGTGTTCGGCGTAGATACTGGTGTCAGTTATCTCGTCAACCTATTGATTAACTAAGGAAAGAGGTGAAAGCCGTGGAGAAACAATGGTTTGTTGTCCAGACGTATTCTGGATTTGAAAACAACGTCAAAGAAAACCTAGAACGTCGAATCGGTTCGATGAACATGGAAGATAAAATTTTCCGCGTCCTCGTTCCGACTGAAACAACGCAAGAAGAAGTCACTCTCAAGAGTGGCGAGAAGAAGATTAAAGAAAAAGAAGTGAAAAGCTTCCCAGGTTACGTCTTCGTCGAAATGATCATGACGGATGATTCATGGTATGTCGTTCGGAACACACCGAACGTCACCGGCTTCCTCGGTTCGACGGGCGGCGGCGCTAAGCCGATTCCGCTTCAACCGGACGAAGTGACGAACGTATTGTCACAGATGGGTCTCATCGAGAAGAAAGATCGTTACAACTACGAACTCGGCGACCTCGTCCGTGTCAAAGAAGGCGCATTTGAGAACTTTGAAGGTACGATTGATGAAATCGAAACCGAGAAAGAGAAGCTCAAAGTTGTCGTTGACATGTTCGGCCGTGAAACAAAAATTGAACTTGATTTCGAACAAGTTCAGAAAATTAACTAAACCCACTTGCCATTCTCGGGAACGGATGGTACAATCGGAAATGTTTGATGTTGTGCTTTATTTCGGTACAAACTCGACCTAATAGATTGAGTGGGAGGGCGCACAACGTCCAAGAAACCACATTTTAGACTTAAGGAGGTGTGTCTCGTGGCGAAAAAAGTTACTAAACTCGTTAAACTTCAAATCCCAGCTGGTAAAGCTAACCCAGCACCACCAGTAGGACCAGCACTTGGTCAAGCAGGTGTTAACATCATGGGATTCTGTAAAGAGTTCAACGCTCGTACACAAGACCAAGCCGGATTGATTATTCCTGTAGTCATTACGGTATACGAAGATCGTTCGTTTACATTCATTACGAAAACTCCACCAGCTGCAGTTCTTTTGAAGAAAGCTGCTGGTATCGAGAGCGGTTCTGGTGAACCAAACCGTAAGAAGGTAGCAACGGTTAAGCGTGATAAAGTTCGCGAAATCGCTGAACTTAAAATGCCTGACCTTAACGCGTCGTCTGTTGAAACAGCGATGCTTATGGTTGAAGGTACTGCGCGTAGTATGGGTATTGTAATCGAAGACTAATTTATTAGTCTCTGGGATTGTCGGTGAATATTATGCTCACCTTCAATCCCTTCATTATGTGGGAGGAAATTCCGCTAACCACAAGGAGGAAAAGAATCATGGGTAAAAAACACCAAGAAGCAGCTAAGCTTGTTGATCGCATGAAGTCATACGAACTCACTGAGGCCGTTGAACTCGTTCAAAAAACAGCTACTGCTAAATTCGATGAAACAATCGAAGTTGCTGTCCGTCTCGGCGTAGATCCGAAGAAAGCGGACCAACAAATCCGCGGTGCCGTCGTACTTCCACACGGTACTGGTAAAACACAAAAAGTTCTCGTCTTCGCAAAAGGCGAAAAAGTTAAAGAAGCTGAAGCGGCTGGCGCTGACTACGTCGGTGACTCTGAGTTCATCACTAAAATCCAACAAGGATGGTTCGACTTCGATGTTATCGTTGCGACACCTGACATGATGGGCGAAGTTGGTAAACTTGGTCGCGTTCTCGGACCAAAAGGCCTCATGCCTAACCCGAAAACAGGCACAGTGACGTTCGACGTGACGAAAGCAATCGCGGACATCAAAGCTGGTAAAGTAGAGTACCGCGTTGACAAAGCCGGTAACATCCACGTACCAGTTGGTAAGAAATCGTTTGAAGCAACTAAACTTACTGAGAACATCGAGACAATCATCGAGACGCTCATGAAAGTGAAGCCTGCTACTGCAAAAGGAACTTACCTTAAAAACATCGCGCTTTCTTCGACAATGGGTCCTGGGATCCGTGTCGCGACTGCCGACTTCATCAAGTAATCTACTTGAAATAAACTGTTGACAACGTGTGATACCGCTGTTAAAGTAATACACGTTCAACCGAATATGTTGGATTACCGTAGACAGAAGGTGGACATCGGTCCGTAAACCCTTCCGAGGTGTCTTTGCTCGAACTTGAGCCTGTTGTCACAGGTTTACTTTCAAACAATTACGCCCTCGTATGTCTTCATACGAGGGATTTCTTTTTGAAGAGCAGCCTCTCGTCCGGTATAAGAAATGACTAGGAGGTGCAAACACATGGCAAGCGAAAAAATCGTATCTCAGAAATCGGCACTCGTCGATGAAATCGCTGAGAAAATGCAAGCAAGCGTTGGGACAATCGTTGTTGACTACCGTGGACTTACAGTTGAAGAAGTGACTACACTCCGTAAATCACTCCGTGACGCTGGAATCGAGTTCAAAGTATACAAAAACGGTCTCCTTCGCCGCGCAGCAGTTCAGTCGAACTTCGAAGGTCTTGACGAAGTCTTCACTGGCCCTACAGCAATCGCGTTCTCGAACGAAGACGTTGTAGCTCCAGCGAAGATCTTGAACGACTTCTCGAAAGAGCACAAAGCGCTCGAATTGAAAGGCGGAATCATCGAAGGTAAAGTTTCTTCACTTGAAGAAGTTAAAGCCCTTGCAGAACTTCCATCACGCGAAGGTCTTCTCTCGATGCTTCTCAGCGTACTTCAAGCTCCAATCCGTGGGCTCGCAGTCGCAACAAACGCAATCGCAGAACAAAAAGAAGAGCAAACTGCTTAATTTTTGTCTCGTAGCGTAACAAAAACCAATCTTTACAACATCAAAGGAGGAAAACCATAATGGCTTTCAACAAAGAGCAATTCATCGAAGACCTCAAATCAATGACGGTTCTCGAACTTAACGAACTCGTAAAAACAATCGAAGAAGAATTCGGCGTATCAGCAGCAGCTCCAGTAGCAGTTGCAGGTGCAGGCGCAGCAGTAGCTGAAGAGCAAACTGAATTCGACGTAATCCTCACAAACGCTGGCGCTGGTAAAATCAACGTCATCAAAGCGGTACGTGAACTTACAGGCCTCGGTCTTAAAGAAGCGAAAGCACTCGTTGACGGAACTCCAGCTCCAGTCAAAGAAGGCGTTTCTAAAGAAGATGCAGACGCAGTCAAAGCTAAGCTTGAAGAAGCTGGCGCAACTGTCGAAGTTAAGTAATCTAACTTTTACTTCTACAACCTATAGAAGCTCGCTATGGCGAGCTTCTTTTATTTCCTTGAAGAGTGGGTTAGGAGGTTCAATGCATGGGAGATCATTACTATACGAACGACCCTAGTTCGAAAAGTGCCCCTGAGACATGGACGTTTGAGTTGCGAGGGAAGACATATCGCTTCACCTCGGACCGCGGCGTGTTCTCGAAAGGATCGGTCGATTTTGGGTCACGTCTCTTAATCGAATCATTTGAAGTGCCTGATGTTGAAGGACGCATTTTAGATGTGGGCTGCGGCTACGGTCCGATGGGGATCTCGCTTGCCGACGCCTCTGGGCGTGAAGCACTCCTCGTCGACGTGAACGAGCGAGCGCTTGCCTTGTCAGAGCAAAACGCCGCCCAAAATGGGGTGACGATTGAGACGCGACTCAGCCACGCTTATGACGGAGTCGGTGATGAACAGTTCGCCGCAATCGTGACCAATCCGCCGATTCGGGCCGGGAAGCAAGTGGTCCACACGATTTTGCGCGATGCGTATACACACCTTGTCGTAGGTGGAGCGCTCTACGTCGTTATTCAAAAGAAACAAGGAGCGCCTTCTGCCAAGAAGTTGCTTGAAGATGTGTTCGGTCAAGTCGAGACGGTTGCGAAAGAAAAGGGCTATTTCATTTTCCGGGCAATTCGCTCTTGACAAACGGTGAAGTCTTGTTGACTCGCTATAACGTATATGCTAACATTATAAAATGCCATTGGAATGGAATTCGCTTTGAACTGCCGCGTTTGCCGCTTTTTAGACGCGGAAAAGAGGCGACATTCAATGACAATGTTCGATTATTACGCCCGAAAAATTCGATAGAGAATTGGGGGTCTGAGAGGTGAATCAGTTGACTGGTCAACTTGTTCAGTACGGTCGTCACCGTCAGAGAAGAAGCTTTGCCCGTATCAGTGAGGTATTAGAGCTTCCGA
The DNA here is from genome assembly GCF_018618235.1 of Exiguobacterium sp. s26. Classification (NCBI taxonomy): domain Bacteria; kingdom Bacillati; phylum Bacillota; class Bacilli; order Caryophanales; genus Exiguobacterium; species Exiguobacterium sp. s26. The sequence goes on from NZ_JACSLS010000012.1 coordinate 19,521, forward strand.
ATTTGATTGAAATTCAAACTGCTTCTTACGAGTGGTTCTTGCGTGAAGGATTGAAAGAGATGTTTACGGACATTTCGCCAATCTCCGACTTCACCGGAAACCTCGTGCTCGAGTTCATCGACTATTCGCTCAGTGAGCCGAAGTATTCGATCGATGAGTCGAAGGAGCGAGACGTAACTTACTCTGCGCCATTGCGCGTAAAAGTACGTTTGCAAAACAAAGAGACAGGTGAGCTCAAAGAACAAGAAGTGTTCATGGGGGATTTCCCGCTCATGACAGAATCGGGAACGTTTATCATTAACGGTGCAGAACGCGTTATCGTTTCCCAGCTCGTTCGTTCACCAAGCGTTTATTACAACGCGAAACTCGATAAAAACGGTAAGCGTGGCTTCGGAGCGACTGTTATTCCGAACCGTGGTGCATGGCTCGAACTTGAGACAGATGCCAAAGATATCGTTTACGTTCGTATTGACCGTACCCGCAAAATCCCGGTAACGGTGTTGTTGCGTGCCCTCGGTTTCGGTACGGACCAAGAGATTATCGACCTTCTCGGGGATGACGAGTATCTTCGTAACACCCTTGAAAAAGATAATACAGAATCAACAGAAAAAGCGTTAATCGAAATTTACGAGCGTCTCCGCCCTGGTGAACCACCAACGGTTGAGAACGCGAAGTCACTTCTCGTTTCTCGTTTCTTCGACCCAAAACGTTACGACCTTGCAAACGTCGGTCGCTATAAGATGAACAAAAAACTTCATCTTAAAAACCGTCTCTTCGGTCAAAAATTGGCCGAGACGCTCGTTGACCCAGAAACAGGTGAAGTCATCGCCGAAGCTGGAACTGTCCTCGATCGTCGCAACCTTGACCGCGTTCTTCCACACTTGGAGAACGGCCTTGGTTATATGGATGCTGAGCCGACAGGCGGCGTCGCTGAAGGTGAACCGTTCGGTCTTCAATCGATCAAAGTAATCTCACCAGATGACCCAGATGGAGAGCGTATCTTGAACATTATCGGTAACGGCAATATCGACCGCAGCGTGAAACACATCACACCGGCTGATATCATCGCATCGATCAACTACTTCTTTAACTTATTACACGAAGTCGGAACAACAGATGACATTGACCACTTAGGAAACCGTCGTCTTCGTTCAGTCGGAGAACTTCTCCAAAACCAATTCCGGATCGGGCTTTCTCGTATGGAACGTGTCGTTAAAGAACGGATGTCGATTCAAGATCAAAACGCGATCACACCACAGGCGTTAATCAACATTCGCCCAGTTATTGCGTCGCTTAAAGAGTTCTTCGGTAGTTCGCAGTTGTCACAGTTCATGGACCAAACAAACCCGCTCGCAGAGCTCACGCACAAGCGTCGTCTCTCTGCACTTGGACCGGGTGGTTTGACACGTGAGCGTGCCGGCTTCGAAGTTCGAGACGTTCACTATTCGCACTACGGTCGGATGTGTCCAATCGAAACGCCGGAGGGACCAAACATCGGTCTCATCAACTCGCTTTCGTCTTATGCGAAAGTAAACGAGTACGGCTTCATTGAAGCTCCGTACCGTCGAGTCGACCCTGAAACAGGTCTCGTCACGAGCGAGATTCAATATATGACGGCGGATGAAGAAGATCTCTACGTCGTCGCTCAGGCGAACATGCCGCTCACAGAAGAAGGCGGGTTCGCCAACGAACAAGTCCTTTGCCGTTTCCGCGGACAAAACTTGTCAGTTGAGCCGAACCGAGTCGATTACATGGACGTCTCGCCGAAACAGGTTGTTTCTGCTGCGACGGCATGTATCCCGTTCCTTGAGAACGATGACTCGAACCGTGCCCTCATGGGAGCGAACATGCAACGTCAAGCTGTACCACTTCTTCAACCAGATTCACCGATTATCGGTACTGGGATGGAGTACGTGTCAGCGAAAGACTCTGGGGCCGCGATTATCGCGAAATTCCCAGGTGTCGTCGAGCGTGTCACAGCACGCGAAATCTTAGTCCGCCGCACGTCTGACGTGAACGGTTCTGAGGTATCAGGTGACCTTGACCGCTACAAACTTCAAAAGTATGTCCGTTCGAACCAAGGGACATGCTACAACCAGAAGCCGATCATCGCTGCTGGTGACCGTGTCGAAAAAGGAGAAATCCTTGCTGACGGACCGTCGATGGATATGGGTGAGCTCGCGCTCGGTCGTAACGTCGTCGTCGCCTTCATGACATGGGACGGTTACAACTATGAGGATGCGATCATCATGAGTGAACGCCTCGTGAAAGATGATGTGTACACGTCGATTCATATCGAAGAGTACGAATCAGAGTCACGCGACACGAAACTCGGACCTGAGGAAATCACACGTGATATTCCAAACGTCGGTGATGACGCACTTCGCAACTTGGACGACCGTGGGATTATCCGCATCGGTGCGGAAGTCAAGGATGGCGATATCCTCGTCGGTAAAGTTACGCCTAAAGGTGTGACTGAATTGACGGCGGAAGAGCGTCTCTTGCACGCAATCTTCGGTGAGAAGGCACGTGAAGTCCGTGATACGTCACTCCGTGTACCAAACGGCGGCGACGGCATCATCTTGGACGTCAAAGTGTTCGATCGTGAAAACGGTGACGAACTCTCACCAGGCGTGAACCAAATGGTTCGTGTCTACATCGTTCAAAAACGTAAGATTCACGAAGGGGATAAGATGGCGGGACGTCACGGTAACAAAGGTGTTATCTCGCGCATTCTCCCTGAAGAAGACATGCCATACATGCCGGACGGCACACCGATTGACATCATGCTTAACCCACTAGGTGTACCATCACGGATGAACATCGGTCAGGTACTCGAACTCCACCTTGGAATGGCGGCTAAAAAGCTCGGCATCAAAGTGGCGACACCTGTATTCGATGGTGCGCGTGAGGAAGACGTATGGGCAACGATTGAAGAAGCTGGAATGGACAAAGATGCCAAGACTCGTCTCTATGACGGTCGTACTGGTGAACCGTTCGATAACCGCGTCTCGGTCGGTGTCATGTATATGATCAAACTCGCGCACATGGTTGATGATAAACTTCACGCTCGTTCGACAGGACCATACTCGCTCGTCACGCAACAACCGCTCGGTGGTAAAGCACAGTTCGGTGGACAGCGTTTCGGTGAGATGGAAGTATGGGCACTTGAAGCGTACGGCGCAGCCTACACGCTCCAAGAGATTCTTACAATCAAGTCGGATGACACGGTTGGCCGTGTGAAAGCATATGAGGCGATCGTGAAAGGTGAGAGCGTTCCGAAAGCGGGCGTTCCTGAGTCGTTCCGCGTCTTGATCAAAGAGCTCCAAGCGCTCGGTATGGAAGTCAAGATGATGTCTGCGGACGATGAAGAAGTTGAAATGAAAGATGAAGATGACGACAACATCCCGAACGCAACATCGGCGTTAGAACAAGTCGTTCAACCGACTGTTACGGAAGAGGAATAAGGCGAAAAGGGAGGTCGGCCCCTTGGTAGATGTTAATCGATTTGAATATATGAAAATCGGCTTGGCTTCACCCGAGAAGATCCGTTCGTGGTCTTACGGGGAAGTCAAAAAGCCGGAAACGATCAACTATCGTACACTTAAACCAGAGAAGGACGGATTGTTCTGTGAACGAATCTTCGGTCCTACGAAAGACTGGGAATGTTACTGCGGGAAATACAAACGAATCCGTTATAAAGGAGTCATTTGTGACCGTTGTGGCGTTGAAGTGACGAAAGCGAAAGTGCGTCGCGAGCGTATGGGCCATATCGAGCTCGCGGCACCAGTTTCGCACATCTGGTACTTCAAAGGGATTCCAAGCCGAATGGGGCTTGTTCTCGATATGTCACCACGTGCGCTCGAAGAAGTAATCTACTTCGCGTCGTACGTTGTGACGGAGCCAGGTGACACTCCGCTTGAGAAGAAACAACTTCTCTCGGAAAAAGAATACCGTCTCTACCGTGAAAAATACGGCAGTGACTTCAGAGCAGACATGGGTGCAGAAGCCATCCGCACACTCCTTCAAGACGTTCAACTCGAGAAGGAAGTCGGAGAACTCCGCGAAGAATTGAAGACGGTTCAAGGCCAACGTCGTACACGTGCGATTAAACGTCTTGAAGTGCTCGATGCGTTCTTCACGTCAGGTAATGATCCAGATTGGATGATTCTTGAAGTACTTCCTGTCATTCCGCCAGAGCTTCGCCCGATGGTGCAGCTCGACGGTGGACGCTTTGCGACATCTGACTTGAACGATTTGTATCGTCGAGTCATCAACCGAAACAACCGTCTTAAACGTTTGCTCGATCTCGGCGCGCCGAACATCATCGTGCAAAACGAGAAGCGTATGCTTCAAGAAGCGGTTGACGCCCTCATCGACAACGGTCGTCGTGGTCGTCCGGTCACAGGACCAGGTAACCGTCCCCTTAAATCACTTTCACACATGTTGAAAGGGAAACAAGGTCGTTTCCGTCAAAACCTTCTTGGTAAACGGGTCGACTATTCAGGACGTTCGGTTATCGTAGTTGGTCCAAACTTGAAGATGTACCAATGTGGTCTCCCGAAAGAGATGGCCCTTGAACTCTTCAAACCGTTCGTGATGAAAGAACTTGTCGGTCGCGGCATCGCGTCGAACATCAAGAACGCCAAACGTAAGATTGAGAAGATGCAACCAGAAATCTGGGGCGTCCTTGAAGAAGTCATTCGTGAGCATCCGGTTCTCTTGAACCGTGCCCCAACGCTTCACCGCCTAGGGATTCAAGCTTTCGAACCGATTCTCGTCGAAGGTCGCGCGATTCGCCTTCACCCGCTCGTATGTACGGCTTATAACGCCGACTTTGATGGTGACCAAATGGCGGTTCACGTACCACTTTCTGCTGAAGCGCAAGCTGAAGCTCGTCTTCTCATGCTCGCAGCGCAAAACATCTTGAACCCGAAAGACGGAAAACCAGTTGTTACACCATCGCAGGATATGGTCCTCGGTAACTACTACATCTCGCTTGAACGCGACGATGCCGTCGGACAAGGGAAAATTTTGTCGAACGTGAACGAAGCGCTCATCGCGTATCAAAATGGCTATGTCCACTTGCATACACGTGTCGCTCTTCCAGCACGTACGCTCAACAACCCGACGTTCACAGATGAGCAAAACGAGAAAATGTTGATCACAACGGTCGGTAAGATGATCTTTAACGAGATCTTGCCGAACACGTTCCCATACTTGAACGAGCCGACGATGGAAAACTTACAGGAAGCAACGCCTGACAAGTACTTCATCGACAAAGGTGCCAACGTGGCAGAAGAAATCGCCTCACGTCCTTTGGTCGAGCCGTTCAAAAAAGGATTCCTTGGAAAAGTCATCGCGGAAGTGTTCCAGAAGTTCGAAACGACTGAAACAAGCCGCATGCTTGACCGGATGAAAGATCTCGGCTTCAAACACTCGACGAAAGCCGGTGTGACGGTCGGAATCGCTGATATCATCGTTCTTCCGGACAAACAAGAAATCCTTGATGAAGCGCAAACTCAAGTCGATCAAATCATGAAGTCATTCCGTCGCGGTCTCATCACTGAAGATGAGCGTTACGAGCGCGTTGTACGCTCTTGGAACGAAGCGAAGGATGAGATTCAATCACGATTGATGAAATCCCTCAATCGCTTGAACCCAATCTTCATGATGTCTGACTCAGGTGCCCGTGGTAACGCGTCCAACTTCACGCAGCTCGCAGGGATGCGTGGTTTGATGGCCGCTCCATCTGGCCGCATCATCGAACTTCCGATCAAATCTTCATTCCGTGAAGGTCTGACGGTACAAGAGTACTTCATCTCGACGCACGGTGCGCGTAAAGGTCTTGCCGATACAGCCCTTAAGACGGCTGACTCAGGTTACTTGACGCGTCGTCTTGTTGACGTAGCCCAAGATGTCATCATCCGTGAAGAAGATTGTGGAACGGACCGCGGAATCCGCGTTGCCGCTCTCCGCGAAGGCACGGAAGAAATCGAAAACTTGTATGACCGCCTCGTCGGCCGTACAGCGTTCGAGACAGTGGCACATCCGGAAACGGGTGAAGTCATGGTCGAGAAGAACCAATTGATTACCGAAGATCTCGCTCGCGACATCGTCGACGCTGGAATCGAACGAGTTGAAATCCGTACAGCCTTTACATGTAACACGTCACACGGCGTATGTAAGAAATGTTACGGCCGCAACTTGGCGACTGGCTCGAACGTTGAAGTCGGCGAAGCTGTCGGAATCATCGCCGCGCAATCAATCGGTGAGCCAGGAACGCAGCTTACAATGCGTACCTTCCACACAGGTGGGGTAGCCGGAGATGATATCACACAAGGTCTTCCACGTATCCAAGAGGTATTCGAGGCTCGTAACCCGAAAGGGCAAGCGGTCATCTCGGAAATCCCTGGTACGGTCATCGACTTCACAGAATCGCGTGACAAGCGTGAACTCACCGTCGAAGGACTCAGTGAGACACGTACGTACACGATTCCGTTCGGAGCACGTCTTCGTGTTCAAATCGGAGATACAGTAGAAGCCGGAGAAGTCTTCACGGAAGGTTCGATCGATCCGAAAGAATTGCTCGCCGTCCGTGGTGTATCTGGTGTTCAAAACTACTTGCTCCAAGAAGTACAAAAAGTTTACCGCATGCAAGGGGTAGAAATCGGCGACAAACACGTCGAAGTCATGGTTCGCCAAATGCTTCGCCGCGTCAAAGTCATCGAGTCTGGTGACACGCCACTTCTCCCTGGTTCGCTCGTCGATATCAGCGTCTTCAAAGAAGCGTGTAAAGATACGCTTCGCGAAGGCAAGAGCCCGGCAACAGCGAAACCGGTCCTTCTCGGAATCACAAAAGCGTCGCTTGAGACAGATTCGTTCCTCTCGGCCGCTTCGTTCCAAGAAACGACTCGTGTATTGACAGACGCTGCCATCAAAGGCAAGCGCGACTATCTCCTCGGACTCAAAGAGAACGTCATCATCGGGAAACTCGTTCCAGCTGGTACTGGGATGCCGGTTTACCGTGATGTTAAACTCAAAGAAGAAGAGACGAAAGCCGTTCTCGAAGACACGACGGTAGAATAAAAACGTCTTGACAGCATGGGTTGGCGGTGCTACTATGATTTAGTGCCGCCAATCGGTTGTTGTCGATGACAACGGTGTCCAGCAGTCGGCAAGCTACTTGGACGTCACCCGATCTTTCTCCGGAAAGGTTTGGCTGCTATTATTGCCACTTTCAAGGTATAACTCACGTTTTTGCGAGGTCATGGAATGCCTACGCCTCGTAAAAGCGTTTCGTTATGACCTTAAATGAACCACCCGGGTCGGTGGGTCTAGAAAATAGCATAATTCAGGAAGGGAGGATCTTCAAAGATGCCTACTATCAACCAGTTAGTCCGTAAAGGACGTAAATCGAAAGTCGTTAAATCTGACTCTCCAGCACTTAACAAAGGTTACAACAGTTTCATCAAGTCACAAACTAACGTGAGCTCGCCACAGAAACGTGGTGTTTGTACACGTGTTGGTACAATGACTCCGAAGAAACCGAACTCGGCATTACGTAAGTATGCTCGTGTTCGTTTGACTAACCAAATCGAAGTGACTGCGTACATTCCAGGTATTGGCCACAACCTTCAAGAGCACAGCGTTGTTCTTATCCGTGGAGGACGTGTAAAAGACTTACCAGGGGTACGTTACCACATCGTTCGTGGTGCGCTTGACACTGCAGGTGTTGACGGACGTATGCAAGGCCGTTCTAAATACGGTACGAAACGTCCGAAAGCTGCGAAGAAGTAATTCTCGCAAAACTAAAAACTACTGAAATTTTGAAAGGAGGGTACTCGGATGCGTAAAAACCGTGCAGAACGTCGTGACGTTATCGCAGATCCGATCTACAACTCGAAATTGGTAACTCGCCTCATTAACCGTGTCATGTTAGACGGTAAAAAAGGTACAGCTCAAACTATCATTTACAACGCATTTGGCCTCATCGCTGAACGCTCAGGCAAAGAGCCTATGGAAGTGTTCGAAGAAGCAATGAACAACATCATGCCTGTACTTGAAGTTAAAGCTCGCCGTGTTGGTGGAGCAAACTACCAAGTTCCTGTTGAAGTTCGTCCAGAGCGCCGTACGACACTTGGTCTTCGTTACCTCGTGAACTACGCTCGTCTCCGCAACGAGAAAACGATGGAGCAACGTATCGCGAATGAAATCATGGATGCAGCCAATAACACTGGTGCGTCTGTTAAGAAACGCGAAGACATGCATAAGATGGCAGAAGCGAACAAAGCGTTTGCTCACTATCGTTGGTAAGTTAAACGTAAAGACCACTCCACGTCACCAAGCGGTGGCTTAATGGAGTGGCTTTCGGGTATAATCATATCGTGTGCCAGCACACGAAAAACACATGCGGAAGGAGAATACCCAGTATGGCAAGAGAATTCTCCCTAAAGAATACTCGTAACATCGGGATCATGGCTCACATCGATGCCGGTAAGACGACAACAACTGAACGTATTCTTTATTACACAGGTCGTATCCACAAGATTGGTGAAACTCATGAAGGAGCTTCACAAATGGACTGGATGGAGCAGGAGCAAGAGCGTGGAATCACGATCACTTCTGCAGCGACAACTGCACAGTGGAATGGCCACCGTGTAAACATCATCGATACACCTGGACACGTAGACTTCACAGTTGAAGTTGAACGTTCACTCCGTGTACTTGATGGCGCTGTTGCGGTACTTGACGCTCAGTCAGGTGTTGAACCACAAACAGAAACTGTATGGCGTCAAGCGACGACTTACGGTGTTCCACGTGTCGTATTCGTCAACAAGATGGATAAAATCGGTGCGGACTTCTTGTACTCGGTGAAAACACTTCACGAACGTTTACACGCAAACGCACATCCAATCCAACTTCCAATCGGTGCGGAAGATGAATTCAAAGGAATCATCGACCTCGTTGAGAAGAAGACATACATGTACACGAACGACCTCGGTACTGACATCGAAGTAACGGATGGCTACCCAGCTGACATGGCTGACGAAGCTGAAGAACTTCGCGGTCAATTGATCGAAGCGGTTGCTGACTACAACGAAGAGTTGATGATGAAATACCTCGAAGGCGAAGAGATCTCAATCGAAGAACTCAAAGCTGGTATCCGTCAAGCAACACTCAGCGTAGAATTCTACCCTGTACTCGTTGGTTCTGCCTTCAAAAACAAAGGTGTTCAATTGATGTTGGACGCTGTTGTTGATTACCTCCCATCACCAGTTGATGTTGAGTCAATCAAAGGTGTTAACCTCGACACAGAAGAAGAAATCACGCGTGAGCCTTCTGACGAAGCTCCGTTCTCGGCACTTGCGTTCAAAGTCATGACGGATCCTTACGTCGGTAAATTGACGTTCTTCCGCGTGTACTCTGGTACAGCACAAGCTGGTTCGTATGTGAAGAACTCGACTAAAGGTAAGCGTGAGCGCCTCGGTCGTATCCTTCAAATGCACGCGAACAGCCGTGAAGAAATCCCAATGGTATTCGCTGGTGACATCGCCGCAGCCGTTGGTCTTAAAGATACTACGACTGGTGATACGCTTTGCTCAGAGAAAGACAACGTCGTTCTCGAGTCAATGACATTCCCAGAACCGGTTATCTCGGTCGCTATCGAGCCTAAATCGAAAGCTGACCAAGACAAGATGGGTCAAGCCCTCGCGAAACTCGCAGAAGAGGATCCAACTTTCCGCACTGAAACAAACCAAGAGACTGGTCAAACGATCATCTCTGGTATGGGTGAGCTTCACCTTGATATCCTCGTTGACCGTATGCGTCGCGAATTCAAAGTAGAAGCTAACGTTGGTGCACCACAAGTTGCTTACCGTGAGACAATCCGTGGCGCTGCGAAGATCGATTCGAAATTCGTACGTCAATCAGGTGGACGCGGTCAGTACGGTCACGTTGTCGTAGAATTCGAGCCGAACGAAGAAGGCGCTGGATTCGCATTCGAGAACAAGATCGTCGGTGGTGTTGTACCACGTGAATACGTCCCAGCTGTTCAGAACGGGATTGAAGAAGCTCTCGAAAACGGTATCCTCGCTGGTTACCCAGTAGTTGACGTTAAAGCTGCCCTCGTCTTCGGATCGTACCACGATGTCGACTCGAACGAGATGGCGTTTAAAGTTGCTGCTTCGATGGCGGTTAAACAACTTAAGGAACAAGCGAAAGCTGTAATCCTTGAGCCAATGATGCGTGTCGAAGTTGTTATCCCAGAAGAATACTTGGGAGACATCATGGGTGACGTCACGTCACGCCGTGGACGCGTAGAAGGTATGGAAGCACGCGGTAACGCTCAAGTCGTTAAAGCAATGGTTCCACTTTCAGAAATGTTTGGATATGCGACATCGCTTCGTTCACGTACGCAAGGACGCGGAACGTACTCGATGCACTTCGATCACTACGAAGAAGTACCGAAGTCAATCGCAGAAGAAATCATCAAAAAAGCGAACGGCTAATAACGGTTGTAACGCTTAATTGATTGTTGTAAGCTAAGGAGGACGTATGTTAAAAGTAGCCTACGTCTTCCTAGTTAAATAAAAAACTAATTGTCTAATAGAGGAGGAATCTAGAATGGGTAAAGAAAAATTCGACCGTTCTAAACCGCACGTTAACGTTGGTACAATCGGCCACGTCGACCACGGTAAAACAACTTTGACTGCAGCGATCTCAGCTGTACTTTCAAAAGCACAAGGTAAAACAGCTACAAAGTTTGACGCAATCGATGGTGCTCCTGAAGAGCGTGAGCGCGGTATCACAATCGCAACAGCTCACATCGAGTACGAAACTGACAAACGCCACTATGCACACGTTGACTGCCCAGGTCACGCTGACTATGTTAAAAACATGATCACTGGTGCTGCACAAATGGACGGCGCGATCCTCGTTGTTTCGGCAACTGATGGCCCAATGCCACAAACACGTGAGCACATCCTTCTTTCACGTCAAGTAGGTGTTCCTTTCATCGTCGTATTCATGAACAAAGTTGACATGGTTGACGACGAAGAACTCCTTGAGCTCGTTGAAATGGAAATCCGTGAACTTCTTTCTGAGTACGACTTCCCAGGCGACGACCTCCCTGTAATCAAAGGTTCTGCACTTGGCGCGCTTAACGGCGAACCACAGTGGGAAGAAAAAATCATGGAACTCATGAACGCAGTTGATGAGTACATCCCTGAGCCAGTTCGTGACACGGACAAAGAATTCATGATGCCAGTTGAGGACGTATTCTCAATCACTGGTCGCGGTACTGTAGCGACTGGTCGTGTTGAGCGTGGTGTTCTCCGCGTCAACGACGAAGTTGAAATCGTTGGTCTTACAGAAGAAACTAAGAAAACTGTATGTACTGGTGTAGAGATGTTCCGTAAGCTTCTCGACTACGCTGAAGCTGGCGACAACATCGGTGCTCTTCTCCGTGGTGTATCACGTGAAGACATCGAGCGTGGACAAGTACTTGCTAAGCCAGGTTCAATCACGCCGCACTCAAAGTTCAAAGCTTCAATCTACGTTCTTTCTAAAGAAGAGGGTGGCCGTCACACGCCATTCTTCGCGAACTACCGTCCGCAGTTCTACTTCCGTACAACTGACGTAACAGGTATCGTTCACCTTCCAGAAGGTACTGAAATGGTAATGCCAGGAGACAACATCGAGTTGACGATCGAATTGATTTCTACAATCGCGATCGAAGACGGAACACGTTTCTCAATCCGTGAGGGTGGCCGTACAGTAGGCGCTGGTTCAGTAACTGAAATCATCGAGTAATCGATTGATACACTGACCTTTCAAGCAGTCCGCATTTTGCGGGCTGCTTTTTTGTTTTATGGCGAGACGTGGTAAGATGGGACATATGTTGCAGGAAGGGGTGACGAGGATGGAAAAACAAGTCGAGACGTTATGCCGCTTAAATGGGATTGCGTGTCGGTTCGGTGGGTCGACGTTATTGAAGCATCATGGACTCATCGAAACGACGAATGACTTGGATGTATTCGTGGAGCCGGATCAATTCGAACGATTGGATCAAGTGTTGAGCCGAGTCGGCGAGAAAGTCGAAACGAAACCGCATGCCGACTACATGCCGACTTATTTTAGTGAATATGTGTTTGAAGGGGGCGACATCGATGTGATGGCCAGTTTCCGGATGAAGTGTACCGATGGGATTTATACGCATCCTTACATTGAACCGGTCGGCAGCTGGATGCGGCTCGAAGAGTGGGTCGTGCTGTATACGGTCATCGGTCGGGAAGATCGGCTTAATCGACTGGCGGATTATTTTGAGACGCATGAGCTCAATGAAGGGATCGTCCATGCATGTCTCAAACGAGCCCCCGCCTCTGTCATTGAAGCCGTCACCGAACGCTTCGGAACCTATATGAAACGCTAGGTCGAGTTGGCACGGCGGTTCTCGAAAGAAATAGTTCAACAAAAGAAGGAAAATAGCTTGCAAATGGGTTCGAATCTTGTTACATTAGTGAACGTTGAACAACTCATCAGACATCCGGCACAATTAAAAAATCAAATCTTGCATTTCATATGTAGATTCGATATAATGATTAAGTGTTTGTGCGAGTGGTGAGAGACTTTACAGCAGAAATCGGGTCCAATCGTTGATTTGCAATGATCGGATACCTCTGCTGACACAAGCACGCTGCGATGAAGCGGGAGGTTATGACACGCCAGGCAGCTTTGCCATGGCCGGTGTGGAAATTTCCGCGGAGAACTGTCTATTTTTAAAAATAGGCGACAAAGGAGGGAAACTTACATGGCAAATGAAAAAATCCGTATTCGTTTAAAAGCATACGACCATCGCGTACTCGATCAATCAGCTGAGAAAATCGTTGATACTGCGAAGCGTTCAGGTGCAAAGGTTTCGGGACCAATCCCGCTTCCAACTGACAAATCGATCTACACGATCCTTCGTGCCGTTCACAAGTACAAAGATGCTCGTGAACAGTTCGAAATGCGTACACACAAACGCTTGATCGACATCGTTAACCCAACACCAAAAACGGTTGATGCGCTTATGCGTCTCGAATTACCATCAGGTGTTGACATCGAAATCAAACTTTAATTCTTCATATAGTAGATACTAGCCAGAAGAGACAATAATTATTAAACAGGAGGTGTATCTCATGGCTAAAGGAATCTTAGGAACAAAACTCGGTATGACTCAAATCTTCAACGAAGCAGGCGAAGTCGTACCAGTAACAGTAGTTGCTGTCGAAGGAAACGTCGTTCTTCAACTTAAAACAGTTGAAACAGACGGTTACGAGGCACTTCAACTCGGTTTCGGAGACATCAAAGAATCACGTCAAAACAAACCAGCAAAAGGTCACGCTGCGAAAGCAAGTGCGACACCTAAGCGCTTCATCAAAGAGATTCGTACTTCAGTAGAAGGATACGAAATCGGTCAAGAGATCAAGGCGGACATTTTCGCTGCAGGTGAATTAGTAGACGTAACAGGTACATCGAAAGGTAAAGGATTCCAAGGTGCGATCAAGCGTCACGGACAATCACGTGGACCAATGGCTCACGGTTCGCGCTACCACCGTCGTCCTGGTTCGATGGGTCCTGTAGCTCCTAACCGCGTATTTAAAGGGAAGCTTCTTCCTGGTCAAATGGGTGGCGAGCGTAAAACGATTCAAAACCTTGAAGTTGTCAAAGTTGACGTGGAACGCGGCCTTGTACTCGTTAAAGGCGCAATCCCAGGCGCTCGCAAGTCGAACGTCATCATCAAAACAGCGGTAAAGGGTAACTAATTAACTGCACGGAAAGGAGGAATTACGAATGCCTAAAGTAGCTTTGCTTAACCAAACAGGTTCACAAGTTGGCGAAATCGAATTGGCAGAAGCCATCTTCGGTATCGAGCCAAATGACTCAGTACTTTATGACGCGATCGTTATGCAACAAGCATCACGCCGTCAAGGTACTCACGATACGAAAGGTCGCTCGGAAGTACGCGGTGGCGGCCGTAAACCATGGAAACAAAAGGGAACTGGTCGTGCGCGCCAAGGTTCTATCCGCTCACCACAATGGGTTGGTGGTGGTACAGTCTTCGGTCCAACACCACGTTCATACTCTTACAAGCTTCCTAAAAAAGTTCGTCGTCTTGCACTTCTCTCGGCTTTGTCGTCAAAAGTGAAAAACAACGAAATGATCGTCCTCGAAGGCCTTGCTTTCGATGCACCAAAAACAAAAGATATGGTCGCTGTACTTCTTGGCCTATCAGTAGAACGTAAGGCTCTCGTAGTCACAGCGGACTACAATGAGACTATCGCTCTCGCAGCTCGTAACATCCCAGGAGTGACTGTGATCGAAGCAGCCGGCGTTAACGTTCTTGACCTCGTTGCTAACGACAAAGTCATCTTCACTAAAGATGCGGTTGCGAAGGTAGAGGAGGTGCTTGCATAATGGCTCAAGCATACGATATCATCAAACGTCCTATCATCACTGAGCGTTCTGTTAGCCTCATGGAAGCTAACAAATACGTTTTCGAGATCGACGTTAAAGCGACTAAATCACAAGTGAAGCACGCTATCGAAACAATCTTCAACGTGAAAGTTGCTTCGGTAAACACAATGAACATGAAACCGAAAGCGAAACGTGTCGGTCGTCACTCTGGTTACACATCGCGTCGTAAAAAAGCGATCGTAACTCTTGCTGAAGGCAACACAATCGACTTCCTCGGTTAATTTACTACCTTAGAAGAAAAGGAGGGAATCCTCGATGGCAATTAAAAAGTTTAAGCCGACCACTAACGGTCGCCGTAACATGACATCTCTCGACTTTGCAGAGATCACAACGAATCGCCCTGAAAAATCGTTAACTGAAAAGCTTTCGAAAAAAGGCGGTCGTAACAACCAAGGTCGTTTGACAGTACGTCACCAAGGTGGCGGACACAAACGTAAATACCGTATCATCGATTTCAAACGTAACAAAGATGGCATCGTCGGACGCGTTGCTACGATCGAATACGATCCAAACCGTTCAGCAAACATCGCCCTCATCAACTATGCAGATGGTGAGAAACGTTACATCCTCGCTCCTAAGGGCATCAAAGTAGGCATGGAAATCATGGCTGGCCCAGAAGCGGATATCAAAGTGGGGAACGCTCTTCCACTTATGAACATCCCTGTCGGTACTACTATCCACAACATCGAGCTTAAGCCTGGTAAGGGCGGTCAGCTTGTTCGTGCGGCTGGTGCATCGGCACAAATCCAAGGACGTGACGGCAAGTACGTTATCGTTCGTCTTCAATCAGGTGAATCACGCTTGTTCCTCGGCACTTGCCGCGCGACAGTCGGTTCAGTTGGTAACGAAGAACACGAACTCGTAAACATCGGTAAAGCAGGACGTTCACGTTGGTTAGGCAAACGCCCAACAGTACGTGGTTCTGTAATGAACCCGGTTGATCACCCACACGGTGGTGGTGAAGGTCGTGCGCCAATCGGTCGTTCGGGCCCACTTACTCCTTGGGGTAAACCAGCTCTTGGTCTTAAAACACGTAAGAAAAACAAATCGAGCGACATGTACATCCTTCGTCGCCGTAAGAAATAATTACTACATGATTCTCGGGCGGTTCGAAAGGGCCGTTCCCGAATCATTCCAAAGGGAGGTTCTATCATGGGTCGCAGCTTGAAAAAAGGTCCATTCGCAGATCACCATTTGCTCGCTAAAGTTGACAAACTTAACGAATCTGGTGAGAAGCAAGTCATCAAAACTTGGTCACGTCGCTCGACAATCTTCCCAGAATTCATGGGTCACACGTTCGGTGTACACGATGGTCGTAAACACGTACCAGTATTCGTGACAGAAGACATGGTCGGTCACAAACTTGGTGAATTCGCTCCAACACGTACGTACAAAGGTCACGGATCAGACAAGAAAACGAAACGGTAATTTGAGGGGAGGTCAAATCCATGCAAGCTAAAGCATCAGCTAATATGGTCCGTCTTGCTCCTCGCAAAGCACGTCTCGTTGTAGACTTAATTCGCGGGAAACAAGTCGGCGAAGCGCTCTCTGTCCTTGCTCACACGAACAAGGCAGCGTCGCCAATCGTTGAAAAAGTATTGAAGTCAGCGATTGCAAACGCAGAGCACAACTACGATATGAATATTGAGAACCTTGTAGTGTCGGAAATCTTCGTCAACGAAGGTCCAACACTCAAACGCTTCCGCCCACGTGCGATGGGTCGCGCAAGCCGCATTAACAAACGCACAAGCCACATCCACATCGTGGTAACTGAGAAATAAGGAGGGATATGTAGTGGGTCAAAAGGTAAATCCGCACGGTCTTCGCGTTGGTATTATCAAAGACTGGGATTCGCGTTGGTACGCTGAGAAAGACTACGCAGATCTCCTTCATGAAGACTTCGTTATTCGTGAATACATCGAAAACAAAATGAAGGATGCTAGTGTTTCTAAAGTAGAAATCGAACGCGCTGCAAATCGCGTAAACATTTCACTTCACACTGCGAAACCAGGTATGGTTATCGGTAAAGGTGGTTCGGAAATCGAATCACTCCGTAAAAACATCATCAAGCTTGCTGAAGGCAAACGTGTTCACATCAACGTTGTTGAAGTGAAAAACGCGGACGCTGTCGCTAAACTTGTTGCTGAAAACATCGCTCGTCAATTGGAAGGCCGTGTGTCATTCCGTCGTGCAATGAAACAATCAATCCAACGTTCGATGCGCACTGGCATCAAAGGGATCAAAACAGAAGTTTCTGGTCGTCTTGGTGGCGCTGATATCGCTCGTTCAGAGAAGTACTCGGAAGGAACAGTTCCACTTCACACGCTCCGTGCCGACATCGACTACGGAACAGCTGAAGCTGACACAACTTATGGTAAAATCGGAATTAAAGTCTGGTTGTACCATGGTGAAGTTCTTCCAACAAAAAACAACACAGCTAAAAACGCTGAATAATAAACACTCTTTCAGGAAGGAGGCAACACACTATGTTGTTACCTAAACGCGTGAAATATCGTCGTGTACACCGTGGTAAAATGCGCGGAAATGCAAAACGCGGCACAACAGTTCATTTCGGTGAATTCGGTCTCCAATCGCTCGAAGCGAGCTGGATCACAAACCGTCAAATCGAATCAGCACGTATCGCAATGACACGTTATATGAAACGTGGTGGTAAAGTGTGGATCAAGATCTTCCCACACAAGCCATACACGAAAAAGCCTCTCGAAGTCCGAATGGGTTCGGGTAAAGGTGCTCCAGAAGGCTGGGTAGCTGTAGTTAAGCCTGGCAAAGTTATGTTTGAAATCGCGGGTGTATCTGAGGAAGTAGCACGTGAGGCGCTTCGTCTTGCTGCACACAAACTTCCAGTTAAATGTAAGTTCGTGAAACGTGAAGAAAATGGTGGTGATACGAATGAAAGCAACTGATCTCCGTCAATCAACAACTGAAGAGCTCAACGGTAAAGTAGGCGAGTGGAAAGAAGAACTCTTTAACCTTCGTTTCCAATTGGCTACAGGTCAGCTTGAGAATCCTGCTCGTATCCGTGAAGTACGCAAGTCGATTGCGCGTGCTAAAACGATTCTTCGTGAACGCGAACTCGGCATCAACAACGGCTAATCTAATCGGATTCTTTAAGAGGAGGTAACACTCATGGAACGCAATAAGCGTAAAGTACTCACTGGACGCGTCGTGTCTGACAAAATGGACAAAACGATCGTCGTTGCAGTTGAAACAAAAGTACGTCATAAGCTTTATGGCAAACGTGTAAACTACACGAAGAAATTTAAAGCACACGATGAGAACAATGTCGCTAAAATCGGCGATGTGGTACGCATCGCGGAAACACGTCCGCTTTCTAAAGACAAACGTTTCCGTCTCGTAACAGTAGTAGAAGAGTCAGTAATCATCTAATAACAGTTCGGATCTATAAACATCCGGAGGGAGGTACACTCGCATGATTCAACAAGAATCTCGCTTGAAAGTAGCAGACAACTCTGGCGCGCGTGAACTGTTGACAATTAAAGTCCTCGGTGGTTCAGGTCGTAAGACTGCCAACATCGGTGACATTATCGTCGCAACGGTAAAACAAGCAACACCAGGTGGCGTTGTTAAAAAAGGTGACGTTGTCAGAGCAGTTGTCGTTCGTACAAAACGCGGCGCTCGTCGTAAAGATGGTTCGTACATCCGTTTCGATGAGAACGCAGCAGTCATCATCAAAGATGACAAGAGCCCACGCGGCACTCGGATCTTCGGGCCAGTTGCACGTGAACTTCGTGAAAAAGAATTCATGAAGATCGTTTCGTTGGCACCGGAAGTACTTTAATTTCCAATTTCAATCCTATAAGGAGGTGCGCAAAACGATGCATGTTAAAAAAGGCGATACAGTCCAGGTAATGTCTGGTAAAGATAAAGGCAAGCAAGGGGTTATCCTCAAAGCTATGCCAAGCAAGAACCGCGTAGTCGTAGAAGGTATCAACGTGATTAAAAAACACTCGAAACCATCACAAGCGAATCCACAAGGCGGTATCCTTGAAATCGAAGCACCAATTCACGTCTCGAACGTCATGCCACTCGACCCTAAAACGGGCAAACCAACTCGCGTTGGTTTCAAAGTAGTCGATGGTAAAAAAGTTCGTGTCGCGAAATCGGGCGAAGTACTCGATAAATAAGAAGAACGTGACGAAAGGAGGTCCATTCGACTATGAACCGTTTGCAAGAGAAGTATAAAAGCGACATCGTGAAAGCGATGATGGATAAATTCAACTATGACTCAGTTATGCAAGTCCCACAGGTCGACAAGATCGTCATCAACATGGGTGTAGGTGACGCTGTTTCGAACTCGAAGGCTCTTGACATGGCAGTGGAAGAATTATCAATTCTTTCTGGTCAAAAACCACTCGTAACGAAGGCTAAGAAATCAATCGCTGGTTTCAAACTTCGTGAAGGCATGCCAATCGGTGCGAAGGTTACTCTTCGTGGCGAGCGTATGTACGATTTCCTCGACAAATTGGTAACTGTTTCACTTCCACGTGTACGCGACTTCCGCGGTGTATCGAAGAAAGCATTCGACGGACGCGGTAACTACACGCTTGGTGTGAAAGAGCAACTTATTTTCCCTGAAATCGATTACGATAAAGTAACAAAAGTACGCGGTATGGATATCGTTGTTGTTACAACAGCGAACACAGACGAAGAAGCTCGTGAATTGCTCACACTTCTCGGAATGCCATTCCAAAAATAATCTAAAGGGAGGTCGACAACATGGCTAAAAAGTCAATGGTGAATCGCGAACAAAAACGCGAGAAACTCGTTGCCCAGTACGCTGAGAAACGTGCACAATTGAAAGCTGAAGGCGACTACATCGGACTCAGCAAATTGCCACGTAACTCTTCACCTGTGCGTCTTCATAACCGTTGCCGCATCACAGGTCGTCCACATGGTTACATGGGTAAATTCGGGATCAGCCGTATCAAGTTCCGTGATCTTGCATACAAAGGTCAAATCCCTGGTGTTAAAAAAGCAAGTTGGTAATCCACTAACAGTGTGAAAGGAGGTACATCGCATGGTAATGACAGACCCAATTGCAGATATGCTTACACGTATCCGTAACGCTAACATGGTTCGCCATGAAAAATTAGAGCTTCCAGCTTCTAATATCAAACGTGAGGTTGCAGAGATCCTCAAGCGTGAAGGTTTCATTCGCGATGTTGAATATATCGAGGACGCTAAGCAAGGTACACTTCGTTTGTTCCTTAAGTACGGAGCAAGCAACGAACGTGTTATCACTGGTCTCAAACGCATTTCGAAACCAGGTCTTCGTGTATACGCAAAAGCAGATGAAGTACCAAAAGTACTCGGAGGACTCGGTATCGCAGTTCTTTCGACATCAAAAGGTCTTATGACTGATAAAGAAGCTCGCCAACAACAAGTCGGCGGCGAAGTGCTCGCCTACATCTGGTAAGTCACTTTTCTAACAAGAACGGAGGTGTAATCAATGTCACGTATTGGTAAAAAACCAGTTACGATTCCAGCTGGCGTTACTGTATCGGTTGCAGAAGACAACACGGTCACAGTAAAAGGTGCTAAAGGTGAACTTTCGCTTTCAGCTAACCCAGCCTTGGAAATCAAAGTTGAAGAAAACGAATTGACTGTTGTTCGTCCGGATGACTCGAAAGAGAACCGTACGATCCACGGTACGACACGTGCCCTTATCGCCAACATGGTGGAAGGTGTGTCTAACGGATTCCAGAAAACACTTGAGATCTCAGGGGTTGGTTACCGTGCAGCTAAGCAAGGTAACAAACTCGTCCTCAGCCTCGGTTACTCGCACCCAATCGAGTACGTTGCTGAAGAAGGTATCGAGATTGAAGTTCCTTCAAACACGCAAATCATCGTTAAAGGGATTAACAAAGAGCGCGTCGGTCACGTTGCAGCTCAAATCCGCTCGTACCGTGCTCCAGAACCTTACAAAGGTAAAGGTGTTCGTTACTCTGATGAACGTATTCGCCGTAAAGAAGGTAAGACTGGTAAGTAATTCGTCACGAAATGAACGGAAAGGAGTGGCATAAATGATCACAAAAGCAGACAAAAATGCAGTTCGTAAGAAACGTCATGCTCGTGTACGTCGTACGATCACGGGGACAGCAGCTCGTCCACGTTTGAACGTATTCCGCTCGAGCAAGCACATCTACGTTCAACTCATCGATGATGCAGCACAAACAACGCTTGTGTCAGCATCTTCGAAAGATAAAGCTCTCGATCTTACAAACGGCGGCAACGTTGAAGCAGCGAAAGCTGTTGGTAAACTTGCAGCTGAACGTGCACTCGAGAAAGGTATCGACACTGTTGTGTTCGACCGTGGTGGATACCTCTATCATGGCCGCGTCAAAGCTGTTGCTGAAGCAGCTCGTGAAGCAGGTCTTAAATTCTAACAAAAAGGAGGGGACACTCGATGCGCCAGTTAGACGTTAACATGGAACAACTTGAAGAACGCGTTGTTACCGTAAACCGCGTCGCGAAAGTCGTGAAAGGTGGCCGTCGCTTCCGTTTCGCCGCTCTCGTCGTCGTAGGTGACAAGAATGGTCACGTCGGTTTCGGTACAGGTAAGGCACAAGAGGTGCCAGAAGCGATCCGCAAGGCTATTGAAGCCGCTAAGAAAAACATGGTTCAAGTACCGATGGTTGGTACAACAATTCCACACGAAATCACAGGAGTATTCGGAGCAGGTCGTGTATTCATGAAACCAGCTTCTGAAGGTACTGGGGTTATCGCAGGTGGACCGGTTCGTGCAGTGCTCGAACTTGCAGGTGTAGGTGACATCCTTTCGAAATCGCTTGGATCTAACACACCAATCAACATCGTCCGTGCGACGGTTAAAGGCTTGACAGAGCTTAAAAAAGCAGAGGAAGTTGCTAAACTACGCGGTAAAAGCGTAGAAGAACTTCTTAAATAAGGGAGGGAATTAGACATGGCGAAACTCGCAATCACCCTCACACGCAGCACTATTGGTCGTCCTGAGGATCAGCGTGTAACAGTACGTACACTCGGTCTTCGTAAAATGCATCAGACTGTCGTTGTCCCTGACAACGTAGCGATGCGTGGTATGATCAAAAAGGTGTCGCACCTTGTGACTGTAAACGAAATCAACGAATAATAAAGATCTTACTAAATAAGGAGGTGCCACTATGAAACTCCATGAATTGAAGCCAACTCCAGGTTCGCGTCACGAACGCAACCGTGTCGGTCGCGGTATGGCGACTGGTAACGGTAAAACTTCTGGCCGTGGACATAAAGGTCAAAAAGCTCGTTCGGGCGGTGGCGTTCGTCCAGGATTTGAAGGTGGGCAAAACCCACTTTACCGTCGTCTTCCAAAACGCGGTTTCAACAACCCTACTCGTAAAGAGTATGCAGTTGTTTCCCTAGACACGCTTAACCGTTTCGAAGCAGGTACTGAAGTTACTCCAGAACTCTTAATCGAGACTGGTGTTGTCAGCTCTGCTAAAGACGGAATCAAAGTACTTGCTAACGGCAAGCTTGAAACAAAATTGACTGTAAAAGCCAACAAATTCTCGGGTGCAGCGAAAGAAGCGATCGAAGCAGCTGGCGGTTCAGTTGAGGTGATCTGATGTTTCAGACGATCTCCAATATGTGGCGCGTGAAAGATATTCGACAGCGTATTCTCTTCACACTCGCAATCATCATCATTTTCCGCATCGGGGCCCATATCCCGGTGCCGATGGTGAATACGGATGTGTTGCGTTTTGACTCAGGAGGTCTACTCGACTTCTTGAACTTGTTTGGAGGAAATGCTTTACAGAACTTCTCCCTGTTCGCAATGGGGATCATGCCGTATATTACGGCATCGATCGTTGTGCAGCTCTTACAAATGGACGTCGTTCCGAAGTTTGCCGAATGGGCAAAACAAGGCGAGTCTGGACGTAAAAAGCTAGCGACGGTCACGCGCTATGGGACGATCATCTTAGGGTTTATTCAAGCGACTTCATTGTCGTTTGGATTTAACCGCCTCTATCCAGGTCTCGTCAATGAGACGTGGGGCACGGCAACCTATTTCGTGATCGCGATCGTACTGACTGCCGGTACGGCGTTCTTGATGTTCCTTGGTGAGATGACGACGGAGAAAGGTGTTGGGAATGGTATTTCCATCATTATCTTCGCCGGTATCGTCGCTGGGTTCCCAAGAATCTTCACGCAGATTTATGAGACGAAGCTCCAAAATGCTGGAGATGCGTTATTCATTAACATCGTTTACTTGGTTGTACTATTGCTCGTTATCCTTGCGGTGACTATGGGGATCATTTATGTTCAACAGGCCGCTCGCAAAATTCCGATTCAATACGCAAAACGCACGGCGAACCGTACCCCTGTGGGCGGACAGTCGACGCACTTGCCAATCAAACTAAACGCTGCCGGTGTCATCCCGGTTATCTTCGCGATTTCCTTCATGGTGACACCACCAACTGTTGCAAGCTTCATTGCTTCTCCGGAAACGACGCAGAAGTTGCAGACCTACTTCGATACGACAGCTCCAATCGGAATGTCAATCTACGTAGCGCTCATCATCGCATTCGCTTACTTCTATACATTCATTCAGGTCAATCCTGAACAGATGGCAGAAAACCTGCAGAAGCAAGGTGGCTATATTCCTGGGATTCGTCCTGGGGCGCAAACAGAACAGTACATCACGAAGTTGCTCTATCGTTTGACATTCTTCGGAGCGATTTTCCTATCGCTCGTTGCGATCATGCCGACAATCTTCATTAAGCTTGCCGGTCTCCCAACTTCGGTGCAAATCGGAGGAACGAGCTTGTTGATCGTGATCGGGGTAGCCCTCGAAACGATGAAACAAATCGAAAGTCAACTTGTAAAACGACACTACAAAGGCTTTATCCGTTAAAGCGGAAGGAAGGGTACACCCTTCCTTCCTGTCGTGTTTACGACGTGTTGTGAAAATCAAAACTGGAGGCTAACTGAGATGAATCTAGTACTCATGGGCTTACCGGGTGCAGGGAAAGGGACTCAAGCGGCTAAAATCGTCGAAGAGTACCAAATCCCACACATTTCGACAGGCGACATGTTTCGTGCGGCAATCAAAGGCGGAACGCCACTCGGCAAAGAAGCAAAATCGTTCATGGATAAAGGCGAACTCGTACCGGATGAGGTAACAATCGGAATCGTACGTGAGCGTTTGAGTCAAGATGATACGAAAAACGGCTTCCTACTCGATGGATTCCCGCGTACTGTTGCTCAAGCAGAGGCACTCGAAAGTTTGCTTAAAGATTTGGGAAAACAGATTGACCATGTCGTGAATATCGATGTGGATGCGGAAATTCTCGTCCCGCGTTTGACAGGTCGTTGGATCTGCCCAACGTGCGGTGCGACATATCATGTGATCTTCAACCCACCTAACGTGGAAGGCATCTGTGATGTGGATGGGTCGGCTCTCATGCAACGTGAAGACGATAAAG
This sequence comes from Exiguobacterium sp. s26, assembly GCF_018618235.1. Lineage (NCBI taxonomy): Bacteria > Bacillati > Bacillota > Bacilli > Caryophanales > Exiguobacterium > Exiguobacterium sp. s26. The sequence goes on from NZ_JACSLS010000012.1 coordinate 43,523, forward strand.
AGGAAACGGTCCGCCGTCGCCTTGACGTCAACATCGAGCAATCGAAACCACTCATTGACTTTTACGCTGAAAAAGGGTATCTTCGTACATTGGATGGAGATCGTCCAATCGATGTCGTATACGCCGATGTCAAAGCGTTACTCGGTGGTACTGAATGATCATCACGAAGACGCCTCGTGAAATAGCGATTATGCGTGAGGCTGGGCAAATTGTTGCTCGAACACACCAGGTGCTCAAAGAGCACATCAAACCAGGTATTACGACGCTTGAGCTCGACCGGATCGCGGAAGAATACATTCGCAGCCAAGGTGCGACACCGTCGTTCAAAGGCTACAACGGGTTTACCGGTAGCGTTTGTGCTTCAGTGAACGAAGAGCTTGTTCATGGGATTCCCGGAAAGCGGGTATTGAACGATGGAGATATCATCTCAATCGACATCGGTGCCTACTATAACGGATACCATGGAGATTCCGCTTGGACGTATCCAGTGGGAACAATCTCAGCAGAGACGCAGCAGTTACTTGACGTAACTGAAGAAAGTCTGTATAAAGGATTGGAGCACGCTAAGGCTGGGCAGCGTCTGACAGACATTTCGCATGCGATTCAAGCGTATGTGGAATCTCATGATTTCTCTGTCGTCCGCGAATACGTCGGTCATGGTGTCGGACAAAATTTGCATGAAGAACCGCAAATTCCGCACTATGGTCCACCGGGGAAAGGGCCGCGCCTGAAGACTGGAATGACGTTAGCCATTGAACCAATGGTCAATGCTGGTCAACGCTATGTTCGAACACTGGCTGACAACTGGACAGTTGTGACAGTGGACGGTAGCATGTGCGCCCACTTTGAGCACACCATCGCCATCACAGACGATGGATACGAGATTTTAACGAAACTCGATTCCGGTGAATGAGGCTCTATTGCTTCGTGCTGATCCGTAACGGATCCTTCTCTCACAGTACAATGCGATAGATCGTCTGTGCTCCTAAATATCTTCATATAGAAAGGGGAATAAATGATGGCGAAACAAGATGTCATTGAAGTGGAAGGCACTGTTGTCGAACCACTTCCAAACGCAATGTTTAAAGTGGAGTTAGAAAACGGCCACACGGTGCTCGCGCACGTCTCAGGGAAAATTCGGATGCACTATATTCGAATCCTTCCAGGTGACCGCGTAACTGTCGAGTTGTCTCCGTACGACTTGACTCGCGGGCGGATTACGTACCGTTACAAGTAACTCCGATTTTTCCAGGAGGAGGGTATAATCATGAAAGTAAGACCGTCGGTAAAACCGATCTGCGAAAAATGTAAAGTTATTCGTCGTAAGGGTAAAGTAATGGTAATTTGCGAAAACCCGAAACACAAACAAAAACAAGGTTAATCTAAGAGGAGGTGCACACATGGCACGTATTGCTGGTGTAGATATTCCACGCGAAAAACGTATCGTTATTTCGCTCACATACATCTTTGGTATTGGTAAAACAAGAGCACAAGAAATTTTGAAGACTGCAAACGTATCTGAAGATTCACGCACACGTGATTTGACAGAAGACGAAATCAACCGTATCCGTGAAGCAATTGACGGAATCAAAGTTGAAGGTGACCTTCGTCGCGAAGTTTCACTCAACATTAAACGTTTGATCGAGATCGGCGCTTATCGCGGTGTTCGTCACCGTCGTAGTCTCCCTGTTCGCGGACAAAACACGAAGAACAACTCGCGTACTCGTAAAGGCCCACGCCGTACAGTAGCGAACAAGAAGAAGTAAAGGAGGGAATTGAACAATGGCGAAACGTAAGCAAAATGTACGTTCAAAACGTAAAGTCAAAAAACATGTTGAAGTCGGTGTGGTACACATCCGTTCTACTTTCAACAACACAATCATTACAATCACTGACACGCAAGGTAACGCGATCTCATGGGCTACTTCTGGTAACCTTGGATTTAAAGGATCACGTAAATCGACTCCGTTCGCAGCACAATTGGCTGCTGAAACTGCAGCGAAAGTTGCAATGGACAACGGTATGCGTACAGTAGAAGTTAACGTTAAAGGTCCTGGTGCTGGACGTGAAGCGGCTATCCGTGCCCTCCAAGCTACTGGTCTTGAAGTAACTGCAATCCGTGACGTAACACCAGTTCCGCACAACGGTTGCCGCCCTCCAAAACGTCGCCGCGTATAATCGCTTGTGCGTGTGAAGGGCTTACCTAGCACAAACAGCATATACAATGCAGCTCGCGCTGCATGGCAGGATACACTCAAGGAGGGGTTCAGATGATCGAGATTGAAAAACCAAAGATCGAAACGGTCGAAATCAGCGAGGATGCTACGTTTGGTAAATTCGTGGTGGAACCGCTTGAACGTGGATATGGCACTACTCTCGGCAACTCACTACGTCGAATTCTTTTGTCATCGCTCCCTGGTGCAGCGGTAACAGCGGTTCAAATCGATGGCGTACTTCATGAGTTCTCTACGATTGACGGAGTCGTCGAAGACGTCACGCAAATCGTACTTAACCTCAAGAAGTTAGCACTCAAAGTGTACTCGGACGAAGAGAAAACGCTTGAGATTAACGTTTCAAGTGCCGGTGCTGTCACTGCGGCAGACATTACCCATGATAGCGACGTTGAAATCTTGAATCCTGAGCTCCACATCGCGACTCTCGCTGACAACGCGACGCTTCGCATGCGTTTGACTGCTCGCCGTGGTCGTGGTTACGTCCAGGCAGAAGATAACAAACGTGATGATATGCCGATTGGCGTAATTCCAATCGATTCGATCTACACACCGATTCAACGCGTGAACTACGAAGTAGATAAAACACGTGTCGGTCAAGATGCTAGCTTCGATAAGCTTCTATTAGACGTGTGGACAGATGGTTCAATCCGTCCGGAAGAAGCGGTATCGCTCGGGGCGAAAATTTTGACAGAACACTTGAACATCTTTGTTGGCTTGACTGACGAAGCTCTCAATGCAGAAATTATGGTCGAGAAAGAAGAAGACCAAAAAGAAAAAGTACTCGAAATGACGATTGAAGAACTCGATCTCTCAGTTCGTTCGTACAACTGCTTGAAGCGCGCTGGCATCAACACGGTTCAAGAACTCGCAAACAAATCAGAGGAAGAGATGATGAAAGTTCGTAACCTCGGACGTAAATCACTCGAAGAAGTTCAACTCAAGTTGGACGAACTCGGTTTGGGCTTGCGTAAAGAAGACTAAGTTCAAACGAAGGAGGGAAATGTAATGGCTTATTCGAAACTCGGCCGTACAAGCTCGCAACGTAAGGCACTTTTACGTGATCTTGCAACTGACCTTATTATCAACGAGCGCATTCAAACAACTGAACAAAAAGCGAAAGAACTTCGCCCAGTCGTTGAAAAATTGATCACTCTTGGGAAACGTGGCGATCTTCATGCCCGTCGTCAAGTAGCTTCATTCGTTCGCAAAGAGAACGCTGGAGAAAAAGACGCAATCCAAAAATTGTTCGAAGACGTGGCACCACGCTACGCTGAACGTCAAGGTGGATACACACGCATCATGAAAGTCGGCCCACGCCGCGGTGACGGTGCGGAAGTCGTAATCATCGAACTCGTCTAATTCATTAGGCAGTCAACAGGGCATGCGGTGACGTATTGCCCTGTTTCCACATCGGAAAGGAGTCGGCAGATGGAATCTCAAATTATGGTACGCGATATCGTGTTTCGTTACCCGGGACAGACCGAGCCAGCCCTCAATGGGTTGTCACTCGACGTATACAAAGGGGAATGGCTCGCAATCGTTGGCCATAACGGTTCTGGCAAGTCGACTTTGACGAAGTTGTGGAATGGGCTTTTGCTTCCTCAAGAAGGAGAAGTCCGGGTTGAGACACTCGATCCAACGGACGCCACAGACGTGTGGGACGTTCGGAAACGGATCGGTGTCGTCTTCCAAAATCCTGACAACCAGTTTGTCGGGGCGACCGTGCGCGATGATGTGGCATTCTCTCTCGAAAACATGGGACTTCCACGTCAAGAAATGGTTCGTCGAATTGATGACAGTCTAGCGCGCGTTGGATTATCGGAACTAGCGGACCGTGAACCGCATCAGTTATCCGGTGGACAAAAGCAGCGTGTTGCGATTGCTTCGGCTCTCGCAATGCGCCCGCATGTCCTCGTGCTCGATGAAGCTACCTCGATGCTCGACCCGATTGGGCGCAAAGAGGTGATTGAAACGGTGCAACAGCTCGTCTCAGAAGGGATGACCGTTGTCGCCATTACCCACGAGCTCGACGAAGTGTTGTTTGCCGACCGTATCATTGCGTTGTCGAAAGGCAAGATCGCGATGACCGGCACACCCGAAGACGTGTTTCAAAATCCGGAGGCGTTACGAGCCATTCAGCTCGACGTACCGTTTATTGTCCGGATGCAACTCGAACTGAAGGAACGGGGCATACCACTCGATCGTCTGATGCTACAACATTCGGAGTTGGTGAACCATCTATGCCGATTAGCATTGAAGAAGTGACTTACCAATATCAATTGAATACTCCGTTTGAACGAACCGCGCTGCGCGATGTGAATGTGATGATTCCGTCGGGGGCGCTTGTTGCGTTTCTTGGCCACACCGGCTCTGGAAAATCAACGCTCGTTCAACATATGAACGGCCTGTTGCGGCCGACAAAAGGTCGTGTCGTCGTCGATGATATCGAAGTCCGTGCGATCACGAAGCGTCGCGATAAAAAGCAAAGCTTACTCCCGCTTCGGCGCCGCGTTGGGCTCGTCTTTCAATATCCGGAACATCAATTATTTGAAGAGACGGTCGAACGCGACGTCATGTTCGGTCCACGTAACTTCGGGGCGTCTGAAGACGAAGCGAAAGAACGGGCTCATGTCGCCTTACGCCTTGTCGGGCTCGATGAAGCGCTTTGGAGCCGTTCGCCGTTCGATCTCTCCGGCGGACAGATGCGCCGTGTCGCCATCGCCGGAGTACTCGCGAGCCGTCCGGACGTTCTCGTCGTGGATGAACCGACGGCAGGGCTCGATCCGCTCGGCCGTCGCGAGATGCTGGCGTTATTCAAACGATTAAAACAAGAACTCGATTTGACACTCATCCTCGTCTCGCACGATATGGATGACGTGTTGGCTTATGCGGAACGTGTCGTCGTCATGGAACGCGGACAGGTCGCCTTTGACGGAGATCCATTCAATTTATTCAAAGACGAGGCGCTCGTCGAGGCGCTCCAGCTCGAGATTCCACACGTGCTCCGTTTCGCTAATGAACTCGCCCCTGTGTTTGGGGTCGCCACACCGTCTCTCCGAACAGAGACTGAATTGGCGGACTGGATTGCGCTCGAGCTAGGAAGGGGGGGAGCGACTTGATTATCGGACAGTACATTCCCGGACACTCGTGGCTCCACACACTCGACGCGCGAGCCAAGACGTTGTTTATCCTCGCCTTCATTCCCATCGTCTTTTTGGCGGATAACTTGTGGACGAACGTATTCTTGCTGGCCTTCACGTTGTTCGCCGTGCGATTGTCTCAACTGTCGTGGCGGTATTTATGGAACGGACTGAAGATGATTCTATTCCTGATCCTATTTACGCTGTTGTTGCAGTTGTTCTTTAATCGCGAGGGAACCGAGTTGATTTCATTCGGACCGTTCGCAATTTATTCGGAAGGTGTCCGCATGGGCTTAATCGTCTCGCTCCGTTTCTTCTATCTCGTCATGTTGACGACGCTCGTGACGCTGACGACGACGCCGATGGAACTGACCGACTCGATTGAGGCCGGGCTCCGTCCGTTAGAGCGGTTCCGGGTACCAGCCCATGAAATCGCCCTCATGTTGTCCATCTCGCTCCGGTTCTTGCCGACGTTGGCCGACGAGACGGATCGGATCATGAAGGCCCAACAGGCAAGAGGGGTCGATTTGAAGAGCGGTCCAATCATGGATCGCCTCAAGGCGGTCGTCCCGCTCATGATCCCTTTATTCGTATCTGCGTTTAAACGTGCTGAGGACCTCGCTACGGCGATGGAAGCTCGAGGGTACCGTGGGGGTGAAGGGCGGACGCGGTTGCGTGAGATGACGTGGCATCGTCGTGATACGGCGTTACTCCTCATCTTTGTCATCGTGACACTCATTCTAATCGGATTGCGAGGGATTGGATGAAACGAATCAAACTGACGGTAGCGTATGACGGGACGCACTATGCAGGCTATCAGGTACAACCGAACGGAAACACGATTCAAGCTGAAGTAGAAGCCGTCTTGGCGCGGATGCATAGCCGAGCCGTGAAAGTCGTGGCCTCGGGCCGTACGGATGCTCGGGTCCACGCGAGAGGGCAAATCTTGCACTTTGATACGCACCTCTCGATGCCGGTCGACCGGTTCGTCAAAGCGTTGAATGCGATGTTACCGGATGATATCCTCGTCCAAGCGGCTGAAGAAGTCGATGCTTCGTTTCACGCACGGTACGGGGCGAAACGGAAAGAGTATCGCTATTTCTTCCGAGGCGACGCCGATCCGTTCCGACGCCACCATGCCGTGACGGTCACGTATACGCTCGATCATGAGCGGATGCGCCAGGCGCTTCGTCTATTAGTCGGGACCCACGACTTCACGTCCTTCTCGGTGACGAAGGCGGAAGTGGAGGACCGCGTCAGAACAATTTATGAAGCGGAGCTCGTTGAAGCAGGCGATGAGATGTACTTCCGATTCGTCGGCTCGGGCTTTCTCTATAACCAAGTTCGGATTATGGTTGGTACGTTGCTTGAGGTCGGGCGAGGGAAATATGAACCGGCAGATGTGAGTCGAATGCTCGCTTCTAAAGACCGGCGTAGCGCTGGGATTACAGCCCCACCGCACGGTCTATATTTGTGGAATGTGAATTATGAAAAAGTAGATTGACATTCCCCCTATAAAATCGTATTATATTCATTGGCATTTCATTTTCACATTGAGAGATGAACCACAATCTTAGCCCCGTAAACTAGGATTATGATAAAGCATCAAACAAGCACTAAAAAAATTAAGTAAACAGACATTTTAGGAGGTATTCCACATGCGCACGACATTCATGGCAAAAGCATCTGAAGTAGAACGCAAATGGCTCCTTATCGACGCAGAAGGCAAAACACTTGGTCGTTTGACTAGTGAAGTAGCATCACTTCTTCGCGGTAAGCACAAGCCGACTTTCACACCACACGTTGATTGCGGAGACCACGTCATCATCATCAACGCTGAGAAAATCCACTTGACTGGTAACAAATTGAACGACAAGATTTACTACCGTCATTCAGGTCATCCAGGCGGTTTGAAATCACAAACTGCAAAAGAGCTTCTCGCAAAACGTCCAGAGCGTATGCTTGAACTCGCAATCAAAGGGATGCTTCCAAAAGGATCACTTGGACGTCAATCATTCAACAAACTCCACGTTTACGCTGGAGCTGAGCACAACCACGCAGCACAAAAACCAGAAGTTTACGAACTTCGCGGTTAATCGGGACACAGGGAGGAACTAAACGATGGCAGATGTACGTTACTACGGAACAGGCCGCCGCAAACACTCGGTGGCTCGCGTTCACCTCGTTGCAGGTGACGGCAAAGTTGTTGTAAATGGCCGTGATATTTCAGAATACTTCGGTCATGAGACTTTGATCATGATGGCAAAATCACCACTCGTATTGACTGAAACAGAAGGTAAATACGATGTAATCGTTAACGTTAACGGTGGTGGATTCACAGGACAAGCTGGAGCGATTCGCCACGGCGTATCACGTGCGCTTCTTCAAGCGGACCCAGAATTCCGTCCAAGCCTCAAAGAAAAAGGCTTCTTGACTCGTGACGCTCGCATGAAAGAACGTAAAAAATACGGTCTTAAAGCTGCACGTCGCGCACCACAATTCTCGAAGCGTTAATCTTCGAACAATTTGGTTCAAACTCTCTGTCCATTGGGGCGGAGAGTTTTTTTGTTGCTCATGAAATTGTTGCATTCCGTTCCCTCAAGAAAACGCTTTTTTTGATATACTGTTAGCGAGACAGAAATTAGGGGGAAACCACATGCTTACAGTAGAACAAGTTCGTGAAGAATTGGCGGGGTTGATCGATCCAACAATCAACCGTACGCTTGGAGATACAGCTGGCGTGAAGGATATTCGCATTAAAGAAGATTATGTCAGTGTTAAAGTCGCGCTCGGTCAAACCGGGAGCGGGGAACAGCTTCAACTTCAACAAGAGATTGTCACGTTGCTCAAAGGAAAAGGTTTCAAGACGGTCGGCCTCCGCTTCGAGGCGCTCAATGACGAGAGCTTGAAAGAAGCGACAAAGCCGGCGATTCTTCGTGAGAACGCCGGTACGACGTTCATCGCAATCGCATCAGGGAAAGGCGGCGTCGGGAAATCGACGGTCTCCGTCAACTTAGCCGTCGCGCTCGCGCGGGCCGGGAAAAAAGTCGGATTGATTGATGCGGACATTTATGGCTTTAGTGTGCCGGATATGCTCGGAATCGAAGAACGACCAGTCGTGCGTGGAGAAAAAATCATCCCGGTCGAGCGGTTCGGTGTGAAAGTCATTTCAATGGGCTTCTTTGTCGAAGATAACGCGCCGGTCATCTGGCGTGGACCGATGCTCGGGAAGATGCTCAATAATTTCTTTAACGACGTCGAATGGGGCGACCTAGATTACTTGCTCCTCGATTTACCGCCAGGGACGGGTGATGTCGCGCTCGATATTCATTCGATGCTCCCGGCATGCCAAGAGTTGATTGTCACGACACCGCATGCGACGGCTGCGTTCGTCGCTGCACGGGCTGGGGCGATGGCGATTAAGACGAACCACAAAGTGCTTGGCATCATCGAGAACATGGCGTACTTCGAAAGCAAAGTGACTGGAGAGAAAGAGTATGTCTTCGGTTACGGCGGAGGCGAAAAGTTGTCCGAGGCATTGAAGAGCAAGTTGCTCGCTCAAATTCCGCTCGGTCAGCCGTACGAAAACGAAGAAGACTTTGCCCCATCGGTTTATCGGGACGGGCATCCGTTTGAGAAAACATACGATGGATTGGCACAAGCGGTCATTCAACAGATAGAAGGGTAATGGTTCACAAATGAAGGTACAAGGATTTTTAAGGTTGTTTTGGACGACGCTCGTCTTCGGGACGTTATTTGGGTTTGTGATGAACTTACTGGCCAATCCAGGTTATTTAGTGAGTCAATCTTGGGAAGCGATCGTCACGGCGCTTAGCTACTCGAGCACGTGGACGGGAATTAGCATGATGGGATTCTTTGCTTATTTGATTGTCCACCGGGTTGGATTGGACTTGTTCCGAGGACCAAGGTTATGGAATCGCGTGCAAGTGCTATTGATCGCCTTTGCGTTATTTGATGCGGTATATCTTCGCATGCTCGCGTTCGGCAACGATCATATGTGGCGCTATATCGGTGAAATGGTCGTGTTGGTGATGGTATCTTGGATTATCGCGACGAGTAAGGCGAAGCAGACGAACGCGAGTGCGTTCATCCCGACGCTCTTCTTGATGATCGTCATCACGTTAATCGAATGGATTCCAGCCCTACAGGCGACGGATGAAATCGCCCTCTTGTGGCCGGCGTTAGCGACGCTCGTGTTTGCCAATGCGTATCAAGTCTTGATGCTGCATCGCTTCCAAGCACCTGCTCAGGCAGAGAGCGTCAAACCGTCGACAGCGGGAAAGGCCAAAACGAAGAAACGTGTGTCATCTAAATCATCATGACAGCGTACTAGTACAAGCTCAGACATTCGTCTGGGCTTGTTTGTTTGAAACGTTCTTTCGTTCAGTTACAGAGCGTAAAACAAAAAATAAAGTTTTTTTAGAAAAACAGTTGACGAAAATAGGGGGCGCTGATATATTAATAAACGTCGCTGCTGTTCACACACGAACAACAGAATGCGAATTAAAAAAATAATAAAAAACGGTTGACTTTAAAAGGTCAAATCGCTATTATTAAAAAGTCGCTAACACGACAACATTTGGTCTTTGAAAACTGAACGATGAGGCAAAAAAAGTTTTACAATGTTTGAATGAAGCGCAAGCTTCGTCATTTTTAAAGAGCTATATCAAATTCTTTGGAGAGTTTGATCCTGGCTCAGGACGAACGCTGGCGG
>NZ_JACSLS010000013.1:0-43672 GCF_018618235.1 Exiguobacterium sp. s26
ATAGCTCTTTAAAAATGACGAAGCTTGCGCTTCATTCAAAAATTGTAAAACTTTTTTTGCCTCATCGTTCAGTTTTCAAAGTTCGTCTGTCGCTCATTGGCGACTCTTAAAATAATACAAGTCATCGACACAGTTGTCAACCACTTTTTTTATTCTTTTCCGCTGCCATCAGCGGCAACGTTTATTACTTTACCGCATCCCTAAATAGAACGCAAGACTTTTTGCAAAAGTTTTTCTAAAAAAGTTTTTAGTCTCTTTACACCGGCAACATTCTCCATAGAAAAACCTCTCGTCTGTAAGAACGAGAGGTTAAAATGATTCTTTACTGTTGGTGTCTCATCGTCGGGAACAATAGAACATCACGAATCGATGGTGCATTCGTCAACAACATGACGAGGCGATCGATTCCGATTCCAAGACCGCCCGTTGGCGGCATTCCGTATTCGAGTGCCTCAAGGAAATCGTTATCCAATTCATGGGCTTCGTCATTCCCTGCTTCTTTCTCAAGAAGTTGAGCTTCGAAACGCTCACGCTGATCAATCGGATCATTCAATTCCGTGAAGGCGTTAGCATGTTCACGACGAACGATGAACAATTCAAATCGATCCGTGAAGCGTGGATCTGTATCGTTCTTTTTCGCCAATGGCGATACTTCGACAGGGTGACCGGTGACAAACGTCGGTTGTAACAATGTTTCTTCGATTTTCTGCTCAAAGAATTCATTGACGATGTGACCGAATGTCATATGGTCTTGAATCTCGACACCGTGCTCTTTTGCAAGCGCACGTGCATCTTCATCAGACATCTGTTGCCAGAAATCGACGCCTGTTTCTTCTTTAACCAAGTCGACCATGTGCGCACGTTTCCAACCGACAGCCAAATGAATCGTATCTTCTCCATATTGAACGTCCGTCGTGCCAAGAACTTCTTGGGCTACGTGAGCTACGAGTTCTTCTGTCAAATCCATGATGTTATTATAGTCCGCATACGCTTCATACAATTCAATCATCGTGAACTCTGGGTTATGACGTGTTGAGATCCCTTCATTACGGAAGACACGGCCAATCTCATACACGCGCTCGAGACCACCGACAATCAAGCGCTTCAAATGAAGCTCGATGGCGATCCGCATATATAATTCCATATCAAGTGCATTATGGTGCGTCAAGAACGGACGGGCCGCCGCTCCACCTGCGATTGTATGCAACATCGGCGTTTCGACTTCCAAGTAACCGCGATGGTTCAAGAAATTCCGAATTTCCGAGATGATCCGGCTACGCAGAATAAACGTTTGACGCGAATCGTTATTCGTAATTAAATCCAAATAACGTTGACGATAGCGTTGCTCAACATCTTTTAAGCCATGATATTTATCAGGAAGCGGACGAAGTGCTTTTGTTAAGAGTTCGAACTCTTCAACATGAATCGACAATTCGCCGACGTTCGTCTTGAACAGCTTCCCTTTCACCCCGACGATGTCACCAAGGTCAGATGATTTGAATAAATCGAACGGTTCGTCACCTACGTCATTTTTACGCACGTAGATTTGGATTTGTCCTGTGACGTCTTGGATGTGGGCAAAGAAGACTTTCCCTTTTCCACGTTTCGTCATGATTCGTCCGGCAAGCGTCACTTCGACGTCTTGTTCGGCCAAGGCTTCTTTTTCAATTGCCTCATATTGTTCATGTAATTCACCGGCGTGGGCAGAACGTTCGAACCGACGTCCGAACGGGTCAAGCCCTTGTTCACGCATCTCGGTCATTTTTTCAAACCGAACCTGCATTTGGTCATTCATTTCCAACTCGTGACTCACTACTCCATTCACTCCTCTATACGTATTGGGGATGTCTAATAAAAAACTGTCAGCCTCACGGCCAACAGCACAGCCTAAACCGTTTGCTTGTGTGGTTCACTTTTTCGCCAAACAAGCTTACCACAAATCAATTTTTTTCACTAGTTCACACTTCTTGCATTTGTCGCTCGAGCTGTTCCACAAAATGATACAACACGATGCCAAAAGCATCTCGCGATTCCGTTTCGTTGATTTGCTTCCGAACCGGGCCGCTGCCTTTCAACCCTTTCAAGTACCACGCCGCATGTTGACGCATCTCGCGAACGGCCGTCACTTCTCCTTTGATGGCAATCAAGCGATCGAGGTGCAACATACAGATGTCGATTTTTTCACGCGCCGCTGGTTCTGGCGGAAGATCACCCGTCTCCAAATACTGCACCGTTTGATACAGCATCCATGGGTTACCAAGCGCTGCCCGCCCGATCATGACGGCCTCGACACCATAGTGATCAATCGCATGTTTTGCTTCTTGAGGTGTCGAGATATCGCCGTTACCGATAATCGGAACCGTCGCAATCTTCTTGGCTTCGCCAATCCAATCCCAGTTTGCGGTTCCTTCATATTGTTGAGACCGCGTACGACCATGAATCGCAATCGCCGCCGCTCCTCCGGATTGAGCCGCCCGAACATTGTCGAGAATATAAATATGGTCTTCGTCCCAACCGAGGCGCATTTTGACCGTGACCGGCTTATCCACCGCATTAGAAACGGCGTTCACCATCTCGTAAACTTTGTCCGGGTCAAGCAACCATTTGGCACCCGCCTCACACTTCGTGACTTTTGGGACCGGGCAACCCATATTGATATCGATGATGTCCGCATTCGTGTTTTGATCTACGTACTGGGCCGCTCTGACGAGTGTGTCTTTCGAACCGCCGAAAATTTGAAGGCTGAGCGGCTTTTCCCGTTCATCGACGTACAGCATCCGGAGCGTTCTTGCGTTCTCCAATAAAATCCCTTTATCGCTGACCATTTCAGCACAGACGAGTCCCGCGCCAAATTCTTTAGCGATCAAACGAAACGCAGGGTTTGTCACTCCGGCCATCGGGGCAAGGACGGCGCGGTTCTTTATATCGATGTTACCAATTTTGAACCCTGACACTTCTCCACTTCCTTTGCTAACGTTAAACCGAGCTGACCAATGATTGTAACGGCCCCAGACGGACGACATCTTGTCGTTCCGACGCAGGAAGGGCTTCTAGCAACGCCCGCACCGTCATTCCCTTTACCTCGACCGCCGGAGCAATCTCCGCGAACGGGGCAAGGACAAAAGCGCGTTCATGCATCCGTGGATGCGGAACAGTTAACTGCTTCGATTGTATATCTTCGCTGTTATAGACCAAGATGTCAAGGTCGATTGTACGCGGTCCATTCTTGAATAGTCGTTCTCTCCCTAGGTCCCGTTCAATCTGTTGGAGTTGAAGCAAGGCCGCTTCCGCAGAAAGCGACGGCTCGACTTCGACGACCATATTATAGAAGGATGGCTGATCTGTGTATCCGACCGGTGCCGTCTCATATACGGATGACTCTTTCGTCACCTGAAGACCGTTTACCGCCATCGCTTGAATCGCTTCTGCCAGATAGTTGGCACGCTCCCCAATGTTCGAGCCCAGCGCTACGTACATCATACGTTCCGTCTCCGTGTCATCTCAATTGCGACTGAGTCATAATGACCCGGGATGGGCGGGTCCGGCTTGATCACTTTGACGGTGACGCTTTGAATCTTGTCGCTGTGGGCCAAGACAGCCGTCGTGATGCGCTCGCCTAGCGCCTCAAGTAGATTGACCGGCTCCCCGGTGACGATGTCTTCCGTCAATTGATAGAGACCGGCGTAGCTGACCCCGTCTGATAAATCATCCGATTGTCCAGCCGGCGCCAAATCCAACTCACACATCAAATCGATGTTAAACCGTTGACCGAGTCGATTCTCTTCTGCAAACACACCGTGATAGCCGTAAAAACGCATCCCATTCACAAACATCTTATCCAATTTGTCCGCCTCCCAGCATCGCGTCCATCATGAGTGACGCTCGTTTATTCTCTCGTACGTCATGGACCCGAATCCACGCACAGCCTTTCATGATGCCTAGACACGTCGTCGCCAGTGTCCCTTCCAGTCGTTCTTCGGTCGGTAAATCAAGCGCTTGCCCGATAAATGATTTCCGCGACGTTCCGAGTAACACCGGATAACCGAGGTTCGTGATCACGTCGAGTCGATTCATCAACTCCATGTTTTGCGCATAGTCTTTCGCAAAGCCGATTCCCGGGTCTAACCAAATCATCTCATCCGGCACACCTGCCGCTTGAGCGATTTCAATCGATTCATACAAGTCACCGACGACCTCCTCAATGAAATGGCCATAATTTCGATTGTCGCGATTGTGCATCAAGATGATGGGAACGTTAAACGCCCGTGCCACTTGTGCCATCGATTGATCGCCCCACTTCGAGCCCCAGACGTCATTGATGATATCGGCCCCGGCTTCTAATGCTGCCTTTGCCACCACCGGTTTGTACGTATCGATCGAGATGAGCACGTCGAGCTCTTGCTTCAGTTGACGAATGACAGGAACGACTCGCTCGATTTCTTCTTCCGCCGAGACGAACCGGGCTCCCGGCCGTGTCGATTCCCCGCCGATATCAATCGCGTCCGCTCCGTCTTGAACGAGTTGCTTGGCGTGAGCGACCGCCTGTTCGAGCGCCGTATACCGTCCTCCGTCCGAAAACGAATCCGGTGTCACATTTAAAATTCCCATGATTTTTGTCATCGCGTTTCTTCCCTCTCAATCGCATGCAACAAGACAGACCAACATGCTTTAAATTTTGCCCCGTCTTTTCCTGGATAACTGTTCCCGGCATAGTCTGTGACCGGAGCAATCTGTTGAACCGAATTGGTCAACCAAATCTCGTCTGCCTGTGTAAGTTCAGCAAACGTCACATCACGTTCCTTCACATCAAACGTATCCATCACCCAACGTCGCGTGACCCCAGCCAGAGGTCCCGTCGCGAGCGGCGTCGTCCAAAGTTGGTCAGCTTCGACCCAGAAGATATTCGAGACAAGCCCTTCTACGACATGTCCTGAGTCATCGGCGAACAGTCCTTCCGCCTCCCGATCAACGAGCATGCGCTTCCCTAATATATTGTTCATATAATGATGGGATTTTAAGCGGAATGCTGCTTCGGGCCGACTTCTCGGAAACGGGATGGCTTCCAGCCGTTTTTCCGTGGGCTGGAACGATTCCGGTAACGGCTTGACGAGCAGTGTCACGTTCGGACGAGTGTAGCGTCCGTCGTAGAGTCCAAGTGGGGCCACCCCCGCGGACACGTTCAAGCGCACATACAGGTTCGGGGTCCCGTTTTGACGAACGACATCTTGAATCGCCTGTTCGATTTCTTGTTTCGTGTAAGGAAGGTCGATCCATAGTTCTGCTAAGCTCTTTTCGAGACGTTCCCAGTGAAGATCAAACAAGAACGGGGTGCCATTAAACGTTCGAAACGTCTCGAATAGGCCCATCCCATATAAAAATCCGTGATCTTCCACCGGAATCGTTACTTCAGAGCTGCCTCGCAGTTCGCCGTTATGCCAAAGCCACATGACGATACACCTCGACGAAATTACGAATCATGTCTTTGCCGTGTTCTGTCAAAATCGCTTCCGGATGAAACTGCACCCCTTCAATCGGTAACGTTTCATGCCGGAGTGCCATAATCTCTCCCAGGCTCGTCTCGGCCGTGACTTTCAAGCACGACGGTAACGCATCTCGTTCAACCGCGAGCGAATGGTAGCGTGTCACGATTGTCTGTTGCGGGATGCCGTTAAACAGCGTGTTTCCGTCATGTTGAATCGCTGACGTCTTGCCATGCATGAGCCGCTCGGCATGGACGACTTTTCCGCCGAACGCTTGAGCAATCGCTTGATGTCCGAGACAGACGCCAAGAATTGGGATGCGACCGGCAAACGCCTGAATCGCATCGATGCTGATACCCGCCTCACTCGGTGTGCACGGACCAGGCGAAATGACGAGATAACTTGGGGCGAGCGCTTCAATTTCCTCGATTGTGATGTCATCGTTACGACGGACGACGAGTTGTTCACCGAGCTCCCCAAAGTATTGAACTAAATTGTATGTGAACGAGTCATAGTTATCGATGAGTAAAATCATACCGTCGTCTCCGTCCTTTCTTTCGCCGTCCATAGCGCTTTCGCCTTGGAAAGTGATTCGGCGTACTCCGCTTCAGGATCCGAATCAATCACAATCCCGGCACCAGCCTGAACATGGGCGATTCCGTCCTTGACGACCATCGTCCGAATCGTGATGTTGAACACGAGGTCATCATCCCAACTAAGCCAGCCGTATGAGCCGGTATAAATCCCGCGTCGGACCGGTTCGAGTTCTTCGATGATTTCCATCGTCCGGATTTTCGGTGCCCCGGTGATGGTGCCGCCCGGGAACATCGCGCCGAGTGCTTCGGCTCCCGATATGCCGTCCCGCATCAAACCGCGCACGTTCGAGACGATATGTTGGACGTGCGAGTACTTCTCGATGACCATCAGCTCATCGACATGCACTGTCCCGTAAGCCGCGACTTTGCCCAAGTCGTTTCGTTCAAGGTCGACGAGCATGACGTGTTCGGCCCGCTCTTTCTCATTATCGAGCAGCGTCCGAGCCAGTTCCAGATCTTCCGCCTCATCTCGTCCTCGTGGTCTCGTCCCAGCAATCGGGCGGGTCGAGATGGCGGCGCCATGTTTCTCGAGCAACAGTTCCGGCGAAGCCGACACCATCGTGAGCGAATCGTCAACGAAATAACCCATATACGGTGAAGGGTTCACTTTCCGGAGCGTGTCGTAGATGTGACGCGGGTGTGCGAGTAGCGGTTCCGACTGCCGGACGCTCAAGTTCACTTGGAACACATCGCCCTCGACGATGTAGTCTTGAATCTTTTGCACCGCCGTCACGAAATTCTCTTGTGACAATGAACGTGAACGTTCGAGCGTTCCGCTCGCGACCTGTGGGAACGAATAGTGCGTCTCGGTGTGCCAGAGGGCGACAAAGCGATCGAGTTTCACTTCTAACTGATTGTCCGTCGTAACGAGCATATATAAAAGTGATTCTTCTTCATCGAAGACCGCTACTTCATCGAACAGCAAGAACGAGACGTCCGGTGTCGCCAAATCGTCTGCCGCTTGCCGCGGTAAACGTTCGAGCGTTCGGGCTACGTCATAGCTTACATAGCCGATCATCCCGCCAAAAAACGGGGGAGCGCCAGCTGGCCGCTCGGTGGCGTACCGGGTCCGGATTGTTTCGACGATGTCGAGCGGGTCACCGTAAAGTGTTTCCGTCGCCTCTGATGTCTCGAACGTTCCGACCCCATCTTTCACGTGAAGCGTAGCGAACGGTTCAATCCCGGCCATTGTATAGCGGCCTACGCGTCCGCTCTCTAACCACGCATAATGCTTCTTCCCTTCCGTCAATGTCATATATGTGTCGTACATCTTCTCTTTTGTCATACTCATGGTTTTGAACGCTGTTTGTCTCACGCCACATTCCCCCGTTCCACTGATTCATGCCTTTAATTGTACACAAGAAAAGGCAGTTACCGAAAGAAGTTGTCTCCCGGTAACTGCCGTTTGTTTACGAGCGTACGCTATCTGATTCTTCATCGAATTGATAGAGCGGTGTGCTGAGGTAGCGTTCTCCGTTTGACGGGATGATTGCCAGCACGTTTTTCCCTTTGCCGAGACGTTTCGCCGTATCGACAGCCGCTGCGATCGCCGCCCCAGATGAGATGCCTCCGAGCACGCCGTTCGTTTTGGCCGCAAGACGTGCGTATTCGAACGCCTGATCGGTCGTGATTTGAAGGACACCTTCATAAATCTCCGTATCTAGAATCGACGGGATGAACCCGGCCCCGATCCCTTGGATTTTATGCGGGCCTGGTTTACCACCCGACAAGACCGGTGAATCGACCGGTTCGACCGCTAGGATTTGAACGTTCGGATAGTGGGCTTTCAACACTTTACCCGCTCCCGTGATTGTTCCACCTGTCCCGACGCCGGCGATGAACGCATCGACTTGAAGGCCTGACGCATCGAACGCGTCGACGATTTCAGGTCCTGTCGTCATCTCGTGCACGTTCGGGTTAGCTTCATTGTTAAACTGCTGCGGGAGGAAATAACCGTTTTGTTCAGCCTCTTCCGTCGCACGGCGAATCGCTCCGCCCATCCCTTCAGGACCCGGCGTCAAAATGAGTTCGGCACCGTAGCCACGAAGCAAATTGCGACGTTCCATGCTCATCGTTTCCGGCATGACCAAAATCGCTTTATAGCCTTTGGCCGCACTGACCATGGCGAGACCGATTCCCGTGTTCCCACTGGTCGGTTCGATAATCGTATCTCCTGGTTTCAAGACCCCTTCTCGTTCCGCCGCTTCAATCATAGCGAGCGCAATCCGGTCTTTTACGCTAGAGCCCGGGTTCATATACTCCAATTTCAAGTAAACCGTGGCATCTTCAGCGCCAGTCAATCCATTCAACTTCACAATCGGTGTCTTTCCAATCAAGTCTGTTACTGAATCTACGATACGCATTTCATTTCCTCCTCCATAATTCCGACTATTCCGATATTGTAATCATACCCTATCAGATTCAAAATATGCAATTTGGAGTAAAGCGGTCAACGTGCTTGTTGTTTCATCGTTTCTAATTGTTCCGCCGAGAAGTGGTATTTCTCGCCGCAGAAGTGACAAACCGCTTCAGCGCCGCCATCCTCTTCAATCATGTGACGAATCTCTTCGGCACCGAGCCCGATAATCGCGCTTTCCATACGGTCGCGGCCACATGTGCAATTAAATTGGACCGGTTTTTGATCCAACACTTCGAGGCTGTCGCCAAGGAGCATATGGAGCATCTCTTCCGGTGTCTTCTCTTCACCGATGAGGACCGACACTGGCGGGAACGTCTTGAGCGCCTGTTCAAGCGCTTGAATCGTCTCTTCTGACGCATCCGGCATCAATTGAACGATAATGCCACCGGCCGCAAGAATCGATTCATCTTCTGGAAGGACGAGCACACCCGCACCTACGACTGACGGTACTTGTTCTGACGTCGCAAAGTAGTACGTGAAGTCTTCGCTAATCTCACCCGTTTGAATCTCAGACGAGCCGCCGACAAAGTCTTTCAAACCGAGGTCTTTAATGACCGAGATCGTCCCGCGTCCGACGGCTTCACCGACTTTCAACTTCGTCAAACCGTGATCGTTCACAAACGTGCCGCCTTCGACACGAGGATGTGACACGTAACCGCGCACGTCTCCCGCCGTATCGGCATCGACGATGATTTTCCCAATCGGTCCATCGCCTTCGACTTTGAGCGTCACGCGAGCGGCGCCTTTTTGCATCGCACCGATCATCGTCCCGATCGTCATCGTGCGACCGAGCGCTGCTGAAGCGACCGGTGTCGTCTGGTGACGGAGTTGCGTTTCAAAGATCGTTTTCGTCGTCCGGACGGCAAACGCACGGACTTCCCCGTTGAACCCAAGGGCACGGACGAGGTAATCGGCTTTCATTTGGTCAAGTAATGCTTGTTGTTCTGGTTGAATCATATCGAGTAACTCCTTTAAGTTTATTTCTGGTTGCGCTCATAGATGAGACGAAGCCCATCGAGCGTCAAAAATGAATCGACGACATCAATCGTCTCTGCATGCTCGCTAATCAAACGCGCGAGGCCGCCCGTGGCGATCACGGTCGCTTCTCCGACTTCACGCTTCATACGACCGACAATCCCGTCGACTTGTGCGACATAGCCGTAATACGTCCCGGACTGCATCGCTTGAATTGTATTTTTCCCAACGACCGTAGGCGGTGTCGCGAGCTCGATGCGCGGCAGCTTGGCCGCCCGTTGATAGAGCGCCTCGACCGAAATCATGATCCCCGGTGAAATGATGCCTCCGTGATAACGGCGGTTCTCATCAATATAGCAGTACGTCGTCGCCGTTCCGAAATCGACGATGATGAGCGGTCCATCATACTTGGCGATTCCAGCGACCGCGTTGACGATGCGGTCCGCTCCGACTTCACGCGGATTATCAACATGAATGTCGAGACCGGTTTTCACGCCGGGACCGACGACAATCGGTCGGACGTTAAAGTAACGCTGCGACATCTGCTCGAGCGGAAAGATGACCGGTGGAACGACCGAAGACAGAATCACACCGTCAATCTGATCGAATGAGACGTTCGAATGATCGAACAGTGATTTCACGAGCATGCCGTATTCATCGGTCGTTTTCGTGCGGTCTGTCGAGATGCGCCAATGATGGACGAGTGTCTCGCCGTCATACATCCCAAGGACAATATTTGTATTCCCAACATCAATCACTAAAATCATGATAGCGTTCCTCACTTTGTTGTCAATTACAGTTCGCTCGAATTATAACACGAAAAAAGACGAATGCCTTGTTTAGGGCATTCGTCTCTTACACTTACCGTGATTCGTTGTTCGGGCGTTCCGTCGGTGTCGCTTCCGGCTTATCGCCTTCAGGGACAACATCCGGCTTCGCTTCTTGAACGACTCCAGGCTGATCGATGACTTGTCCGTGCTTGACGGCCGCCTCATCTTTCTTCGCTTCGTCGCTTGCATCATCTTTCGATGGTTCAGACGGCTCTTCCGGTTCATGCGGAAGATATTCGCGCGTCTTAATCAAGTGACGAATCTGTTTCGAATCGAGCGTCTCGACTTCGAGCAACGTCTTCGCGACGAGTTCGAGATCGTCTCTACGATCCGTCAAGATTTGTTTCGCTTTCGCGTAACAACGGTTGATGATATCACGAATCTCGAGGTCGATGTCTTGTGCAATCGCATCCGAGTAGTTCTGTTCCGTTTGGAAGTCACGGCCAAGGAAGACTTGTCCACCATGGTTTGACCCAAGTTGGAGCGGCCCGAGCTTGTCGCTCATCCCGTAATCCATGACCATCTTCCGGGCGATACCAGTCGCACGTTGGAAATCATTGCTTGCTCCTGTTGACACTTCACCGAAGATGACGTCTTCCGCCACGCGGCCCCCGAGGAGACCGACGATTTTATCTTCAAGCTCAGGTTTCGTCATGAAGTAGCGATCTTCTTTTGGAAGCATGACGACATAGCCGCCTGCGTTACCGCGAGGAACGATCGTCACTTTATGCACTTCATCTGCATTCTCAAGTTCAATCCCGATAATCGTATGACCCGCTTCATGATAGGCGACGATTTGTCGTTCTTTCTCCGAGATGACACGGCTCTTCTTAGAAGGACCGGCGATGACGCGGTCAATCGCTTCCTCGACATCCACGACTGATACCGCTGAACGGTCAGACCGGGCTGCGACGAGCGCCGCTTCGTTCAATAAGTTTTCAAGGTCAGCACCTGAGAATCCAGGTGTCCGCTGCGCAATCGACTTCAAGTCGACTGTCGAATCAAGTGGCTTGTTGCGGGCGTGAACTTTGAGGACTGCTTCACGGCCTTTAACATCCGGACGATCAACCGTGATTTGACGGTCAAATCGACCTGGGCGAAGAAGGGCCGGGTCAAGAATATCCGGACGGTTCGTCGCGGCAATCATGATGATCCCTTCGTTGTCACTGAATCCATCCATCTCGACAAGAAGTTGGTTAAGCGTTTGTTCACGCTCGTCATGTCCACCACCGAGGCCAGCGCCACGTTGACGTCCGACCGCATCGATTTCATCGATAAAGATGATACACGGTGCGTTCTTTTTCGCATTCTCGAACAAGTCACGTACACGTGACGCCCCGACACCGACGAACATTTCGACGAAGTCAGAACCTGAGATTGAGAAGAACGGTACACCGGCTTCTCCTGCAGCTGCACGAGCGAGCAATGTTTTACCTGTTCCCGGAGGACCGACAAGCAAGACACCTTTCGGAATCCGTGCCCCGAGTTTCGAGAACTTACGTGGGTCTTTCAAGAATTCAACGACTTCGATGAGCTCTTGCTTCTCTTCATCCGCTCCGGCAACGTCTTCAAACGTCACACGGCGCTTCTCTTGATCGTATAATTTCGCCTTCGATTTCCCGAAGTTCATCACACGACCACCACCACCGCCACCTTGGGCTTGGTTGAGCAAGAAGAAGAATAAGATGAAGATGATGATGAACGGTAAGATCGCGAATACGATGCTGAACCAGCTACCACTCGACTCTGCTTCTTCGATTTGGATGTCGGTATCCGCGCGAAGTGACGAGAGCACTTCGGCGTATTCGGCCTCGTTGGCCGGGATATTCGTTTCAAAACGCTGATCTTCGTCTCCTGTTAGATCTCCTGTAATTGAGATGGCTCCCGGAATTTCTTGTACGGTTGCCGTTTCAATCCGACCTTCTTCCACATATTCCAAGAACTTCGAATACGTAAGCGTCTCGCTCTGGCTATTCGGGTTTTGTAAATATTGAAGGAACAAGATCAAGGCTAGGAAAATCACACCGAAAACTAAGGTGTTTTTCACTGCACGATTCATTCTCTGCCTCCTATTCCGAGAAACGATGTTCTCGCCCATTCAGTATATGTGTATACTTTGGGTATTTCTTTTATCTTAACACGACGCATTTTCAAAAGAAAAACGTTAGCCCCCGTAAATGCTCGGCTTGAGCACACCGACGTACGGAAGGTTACGATATTTCTCTTCGTAATCGAGACCATAGCCGACAACAAACTCGTGCGGAATAACGAAACCGCTATAATCTGCCGACAATCCGTTCTTGCGGCCCGTCGGTTTATCAAGAAGCGTCACGATTTTAACCGATTTGGCTTTGCGGTACTTGAGCAAGTCGACGAGATAGCCGAGCGTAAGTCCACTATCAATGATATCTTCTACAATCAAGATGTCGCGTCCTTCTACAGATGTATTTAAATCTTTCTCAATTTTTACTTCACCCGTCGATGACGTTCCGCCATGGTACGTCGACACGTCCATGAAATCCATTTCTAAATGGATGTCCATTTCTTTGACGAGGTCTGACATGAATGGCATCGCACCTTTTAACACGCAGACGAGGAGTGGAAACTCTTCTTTATATTCTTCGCTAAGTGTTGTAGCGAGTTCTTTCACTTTACCTTGAATCTCTTCGCTTGAAATCAGTACTTTCTCCATATCGTTCATTAATGACATCTTAAAATCCTCCTCTTTCTTATCCGACACAATCATCATTTTACCATTAATCGTGGGCACATCGCACCCGACTTATCCGGAAAATCGGAAACTCTTACCCCTACTATAGCGATAATCCGTCCCGTTGCGTCAACTATCAATGGGACGAATGGCCGTTTTTCTCGCGGAATCTTCGCGTCAATGAAGATGCGGGCGACTTTTTTCGTCCCGATGGACAGTTTCATCGCGTCCCCAGCCTCGACAGAGCGGATGATCAACGGCAACTCGATCGCCTCGAGCGGGATGCCGTCCGTATCATCCTCAACGTCTAGTGAGAATAATGAAGTCCCGAACACTACATGCGCTGGGAAGGTCGTTACCACTTGTTTGTGTGGGGCTAGGAGCGATTGACCAGTTGCCTGTAACGATAAGAGCCCGTCTTGTTTCCGCAGGCCCCATGACCCCTCTAAGTCGAAGTGGCCAGAACCTTGGGCACTCGTTAACAGACGGTCGATCGCGGTCCCCACCTCTACCCCGTAGCGCATTGATAGCAGGCGCCCGACGGTGTATCGTTCGACAGGATTTAGACACATCAAGTTATCCGATTTCACGTGAAACGCTTTCATCTCGAGTCGCACGTTGTCCTGGATCCAATTCTCCATCTGTCGGTAGCGGGTCCGCCACAATTCGCGTTGATGCCGAGCTGTTTCGCTCACAACTTGAACAAGATTCGGTTGCGACGCGAGGAGCTGGGGCACGATCTGATGCCGCACTTGATTGCGCAAATATTCGGTCGTGGCGTTGCTCGCATCTTCTCTCCATTCAAGTCCGTATCGTTTGGCATAGGCAATCAGTTCCCGCTTCGGTTCCGATAAGAGCGGACGAACGAGTTCTCCTCCTGCGAACGGACGACGCTCAGGAATCCCCGTCACTTCGACGACGTTACGCTGCAGTTGAATGAGGACGGTCTCGAGTTGGTCATCCGCGTGATGGGCCGTCATCAGTTGTGTATAGTCGAACTTCTGCATAACCTGTTCAAAGAACGCATAT
Source organism: Exiguobacterium sp. s26 (assembly GCF_018618235.1). Classification (NCBI taxonomy): domain Bacteria; kingdom Bacillati; phylum Bacillota; class Bacilli; order Caryophanales; genus Exiguobacterium; species Exiguobacterium sp. s26. The sequence goes on from NZ_JACSLS010000013.1 coordinate 14,040, forward strand.
CGTGCCGTCCGGTAACTCGCCTGCGAACCGCCGTTCGGGAAAGCGAGCCGTTTGCCATGAAATGGCACGTCGTACTTGTCGGCCAAACGTCGCACAAATTCATACTCTTCATCCGACTCGGGACGCAGTCCATGATGGACATGGGCCACGCCCACTTCCATACCGTTCCGAATGACCCGATCCAACAAGACGACCGAATCGATTCCACCGGACACGGCAACCAATACTCTCGTCATCCGTCCGCCTCCTTGATATAACAAAAGAAGCCATCTCGAGTGAGATGGCTTCTTTTCGCTTAGGTAAGTGACCCGTACGGGATTCGAACCCGTGTTACCGCCGTGAAAGGGCGGTGTCTTAACCGCTTGACCAACGGGCCTAAATAAAATGGTAGCGGCGGAGGGAGTCGAACCCACGACCTCACGGGTATGAACCGTACGCTCTAGCCAGCTGAGCTACACCGCCATGTTATTGTTGTGTCCTAAGCACATTTTCTATAATAACCAGTACCCACGCCAGTGTCAATTCTTTTTTAAAAGTTTTTTCACAAAAAAATCGTGTATAGTGTCGTCTTATCCACTATACACGATTTTCAGTTCGTTGTGCATCACGCTTCTGACGTCGTCAGCCGATATTTTTTCTTCCAAGCGATGCGGAAATATCCCCATAGCAGGAAGAAGCAAGCGGTTGAGACGAATGCCAAATAGATGATTGCTTGTTGCAGGTAGCTCCAGCCGTCCGCTGACAAGATTTCTTTATAGCCCGATACGGTGTATGTCATCGGCAACCAAGCGTTAAACGGTTGGAGGGCGCTCGGAATCAGTTCGAGCGGGAACGTTCCAGCCGACGTCGTCAATTGAAGAATCAATAAGACGATGGCGACGAAACGGCCCGGATTTCCGAGCGTCGTGACGAGTAGCTGCACGATTAAGAGGAACGTGATGCTGACGAGCCAACTGAATCCGAAGAACTGGAGCGGCGCCTCGACTTCAAGTCCGAGCAACATGACCATCGCCACATCCAAGACGAGCGCTTGAATAAATCCGATGACGAGCAACACACCTGATTTTGAGACGAGCCATGACAGGCTGCGTTTCGGTTTTCCAGCCGGATCGTACAGCGGATAGACAATCGAGAGCAAGAGCGCCCCGACGAATAGTCCGAGTGACATGAAGTACGGTGCAAAACCTGTTCCGTAGTTCGGGACTTTGTGAATCGATTCGTTGACGACCGTGACCGGTCCGGCCATCATGTCGACGTTATCGTCTCGGATGTCGATCGCGGCCGCTTCGGCCCCATCGGCGAGCCCGTCCCGTAACTTGCTGTTACCAGCCGCAAGTTCGGACACTCCGTCTGCGAGCTGGTCGCTACCTGACTGGAGGTCTTTACCGCCCTCTGCCAAACGTACAGCCCCGTTCGCGAGTGTATTCGTGCCCGCGCCGGCTCTCTTCGCCCCGTCCGCGAGTTTCGAACTCCCCTCTGACAAGGCCCCCGTCGCCTCGGTCAACTGCGTACTGCCGGACGCGAGTTCGGCGGTCCCGTCTTTCAACGCTCCGACGCCGGCGTTTAAGCGATTGCTTGCCGAAGCCAACTCTTTCGAACTCACGGCTGCCGTTTGCGCCCCTTGTTCCACTTGTGTCGACCCATCCGCCAACGCCTGTGCCCCGCTTGCGAGCTCGGCTTGTCCGTCACGTAACGTCACCAGTCCCGAAGCGAGTTCATTGGCACCAGCCTCTGCTTGCGTCAATCCGTCACCGAGCGCGGCCTGTCCTTCTTTCACACGCGTCGCTCCCGTGGATAGTGCATCGAATCCAGCGGCCGTCGCTGTTTGACCTTCCGCCAATTGGGCCACAATCGCCTGTAGCATCTCTGGTGAAGCAGGTTGCCCTGCCTCGACGAGTGCTGACAGCTGGGTCATCAACTGATCTTGACTGGCCAACATTTCTGTCTTCATCTGACCGATTCCGGCCACGAGTTCCGTCTCTCCTGCCATCAAGGCGGCATTTCCTTCTTTCGCCGCCGTCATCGCGGCCGCCAATTCATTTGAACCGGCACTCAATTGCTCACTGCCGTCCTTCGAACGCTGAATCCCGGCCGCGAGTTGTTGAACGCCTTGATTGAGAGAAGCCGTCCCGCTGTGCAATTCCTCCAACTTCGAGGCGAACGTGTCTGTCCCTTCGACAAGTTGGCTCGTTCCGTCTTGAAGGGCAGACGCCCCTTCATTCACTTGACGTGCTCCGTCTGATAAGGCGGCGCTACCTGCATAAACTTGCTGGCTTCCCTTCGCCAACTCCGTCGTCCCTGTCTCGAGTTGGGCCAAACCTTCATTCAACCGACTCGCCCCGTCAGCCAATTCTTGTTGTTTTGAAGCGAGCAATGCGGTCCCGTCGGCCAATTGGGTCGCCCCCTGTTCGGCCGTCTGCGATCCATCTGCTAGTTTTCCCGCCCCAGCCGCCGCTTCATCGAGTCCAGCAGCGGCATCTTGAATCCCGTCACGCATCGCACTGACGTACTGTTTCGCGACTTCGGTCGACAGTTCACCTTTCACTTGCTCCATCGCGGAACCGCCGATTTGAGCCGCTAAAAAGTTATACGATTCATTGGCGATATATTTGAGTTCAAGCTTCTCAGGTTTTTCGCTGAGCGCCGTCGTCGCTTTTTCTGAGAAGTTTGCCGGAATCTCAATCGCCATGTAATAGTCATGATCGTTCAACCCTGACTCGGCTTCTTGTTTCGTCGTCTCGATAAATTCGAACGCCTCAGACGTCTTTAACTTCTCAACGAGTTCGTCCCCGACGGCAAGTTGCTCCCCGTCGAACGTCGCTCCCTGGTCTTCGTTCACGATCGCCACCGGCAAGTCTTTCATCTGTCCATACGGATCCCAAAACGCCCATAAGAACATCCCGGCATACATGAGCGGTACGAGTGCGACCGCGAGAATCGGGACCCAGACCCGAGGATTCTTCCCGATGCTTCTCCATTCCGCCAACCACAGTTTCCATCCATTCATCTTCATTCTCACCTTTCACTTATAAAACATAACTATTTTTTCATGTTCCCTATTGTGCTCGCTTCCCCGAAAAAATGCAACCCTTTTTAGTTATTTTTCATAACAAAAAAAGAATCAAAAAAAACCACAGACTATAAAAGTCTGTGGTTCGTCGTCTTCTTGAGGAAGACCGTCTATCGTTACGAGTAGAAGCTGATGGTTTACGAAGGGTTACCCGCGCTTGGCTCCACGTCCACCGCGTTTTGAGTCGGTTTGACGTTTTAACGTCGTCAAGCGCTCGTCGCTGTCTTTCAAGAACTTGCTCATCAACGTATCGAACGTTTCTGGCTCACGGCGTACTTCACGACGTCCGCCGCCGCCACGTGGACCGCCACCGCGTGGACCGCCGCCACCGCGTGGGCCACCTTGTCCTGGACCACCTGGGCGTGGGCCGCCTTGACCCGGGCCGCCCGGGCGTGGGCCACGAGAGAAACGCTCGCCGGCTGGACGCTCTGGACGTTCACTGACAGGGCGATCGACGGCCTTTTTGATAGACAACCCGATTTTGCCATCTGTTTCGACGTTCAAGATTTTGACCGTCACTTCTTGACCGACCGTTAGCACTTCATTGATGTCTTTGACGTAAGAATCTGCCACTTCACTGATGTGCACCAAACCCGTTTTGCCATTTGGAAGTTCTACGAACGCTCCGAAATGCGTAATCCCTGTAACCTTACCTTGTACCTTGCTTCCTACTTCAATTGACATAAAATAATGTACTCCTTTTTTTGATTGATTCCCTACAATTATACGAGTCGATTCGTCAACGGTCAACGAACCCACTTATTCCTCTGGTGAGAAGTAAAAAATAATCTCGCCATCTTTCGAGAACAACAGCTCGTTGCGCGCTAGATTGGCGATGTATTCTTCGTCTTGTAAACGTTCGACCTGCTCTTTCAGTTCTGATTGTTCGTCCTTCGTTTCCTGAAGTTCGACTTGCGCTTCATTTTGTTTCCGTTCTTGCTCGGACACATATCCGACTTTCGAGAAGTAACTCTGACCGATGAAGACAACCATTAACAAAAAGAGAAGTGAGGCCGCAGCCAGGCGGCGTCGAAGATGGATACGTCGCCGGTTCTGTTCTTTTTCCAGCTGTTCTCTCCGTTCATCAAGAGCCCGAATCCGCTGTTTGCGTTCCATCGGGTTACGTCCATTCATCGAATCACCTTCCTCCTGTCCTGTTACGTTCAGTATACCTTTTTTTTACGCTTCCGTACCACTGTTCACCTTTTCTTCTTTGAGCAAGCGGTACATTTCTTTCGCATCCTCTTTGCGGGCATGCTCGGCAATCGAGTCAATGACGACCGTGACGAGCTTGTTCCCGAATCGAATTTGTAACTCATCACCGACTTTGACGTCGGTGCTCGCTTTCGCTACTTGTCCGTTCAATTGAATCCGGCCTTGGTCGGCGACTTCTTTCGCCAACGTACGCCGCTTAATCAAGCGGGATACTTTCAAAAACTTGTCTAGTCTCATATTCCCTTCTCCTTCGCTTCATCCCAGAGCCGATCCATCTCTTCGAGCGTCATCTCTTCGAGGGAGCCGTTCGCTTCAATGTATTCGAATCGTCTCTTAAATTTTTGATTGGTTCGTTCGAGCGCCTGCTCGGCGTTCAACTTGAAATAGCGCGCCACGTTGACGATTGAGAAGAGGACATCCCCAAGTTCTCGTTCATCTTCAGGCTGACTTCTCCACTCGTGGAGTTCTTCTTCCAATTTCTCGAACGCACCTTGAACATCGTCCCATTCGAAACCGACTTGCGCAGCTTTCTTCTGCAATTGCTCGGCCCGCATCAAACCAGGTTGCGTCATGAGAACTCCGTCTAGCTGCGATTTTCTCTTTTCCCCTTTTTCCACTTGTTTAATCGCATTCCAATTCATCACCACTTCATCGGCATCATCGACCGTCACATCCCCAAACACATGAGGATGACGGCGGACCATCTTCTCACTGACGGTGCCAATGACGTCTCGAATATCAAAATAGCCTTCGTCCGCTCCGATTTGGGCGTGGAGCATGACTTGAAGCAACACATCACCGAGCTCTTCGACAATCGCATCATCGTCTTCCGTATCGATTGCTTCAATCAATTCGTACGCTTCTTCGAGCAAATATTTGCGGAGCGACTCATGCGTCTGTTTCCGGTCCCACGGGCAGCCGTCCGGACCGCGGAGCGTCGCAATGATGTGCTTCAACGTCGAAAATTCGCGCGCCAAATGCGTCTCGTCCGTCAATGGCGGCACATAGAGCGTCGTCAAGTTGTCGACTTCTGCCACGCGGTCCATCTCATAGAGCGGGATTTCACTGACCCGCTCATGTTTTGTCCCAGCGGCTGTCACGAGTTTGACGATATGCTCATCCGGATATCGTTCCATCAATTGGACTTTCACGTCTCCGGCCACAAACCCGTCATACACTTGACCAATCAATACGTGTTGAGTCACTTGAATCCGTTCGACATCGAGCGCCGTCGCATCGAGTAATTGGAAGCCGTTGATTGGATCGATGCGGAGGGCTTGGAACATGGCGTCCAAAAAGCTCTGACCGCCGAGGAACGTGACGTCCGCACCTTGTTCGACGAGCAACTCGACCGTCCGCTCCGCCACGAACGGATGTCCCGGTACGGCATAGGTGATGGCTAGCTCTTCACTCTTTTCAAGCAACGTCTCAACGATTTGTCGGTAGACGTCCTCGAACGTGTCACTCGCTTCGTAAATCGCATCAAACGATTCGAACGTCACGCCTTCCGCCTCAAGTTCGCTGACGACAGGGTGTTCTTTCGTGCGCAACCAAACGAGCGGTTGCTGCTTCAAATGACGATAGACACCGAGCGGTAGTTGATCAAGTTCGCCAGACCCGAGGCCGACGACCGTAATTCCGTAACTCATATCAGTTCTCCTTTTTTTCTAGCAGATTGATGAGACGACCTCCGAACGGAATCATTTCCCATTCTTCTATCGTCAAAATTTGTTCTTTCCATAACCGCCAGACATAAATGCCGGCCCCGAGCACGAGCATGAAGACGAGCCAGATGAGGGCATCGAGACGATGCGTCAGGCCATCCAGCGCCATGACGTTCAAGCCGAGCAAGATGACACCCATCGGCGCCACCGCTTTGACGAGACGTCCATAATGTCGAAACCGGAGCATGCCGAGCGGGATGATTTGATCGAGCCGATTGAAATTGAACGCGGCCATCGCTAAAAAGGCAATCGAGGTCCCGAGGGCAGCCCCGGCGATGCCATAGTAAGGGACGAGCCACAAGTTGCTGCCGAGCTTCACGCCGATGGCGAGAATCATACCGACAGCAGCTGTGCGTTCCCGATCAATCGCCTGTAGACACGTCATGCTCGCCACGGCAAGCGACGCGGCGAACGTACTCGTCGAGAGCAAGACGAGCGCTGTCGTCCCGGCCGCGTTCTCAAATAGCGCGACATTCAACGGGAACATGACACCCATCAAGCCGATTGTGGCCGCAGCTGCGACCGTTGTCGTCACGCGAATCATCGAACTGAGTCCGGAAGAGGTCGCTTCGATACGACCGGCACGATAATGCCGCACCAAGTTCGGGACGTTTGCCATCCCGAGCGCCGTCGTGAAAAGAATCGCGAATTGAACGAGCGGATAGCCTCGGTCAAATACCCCTTTGCCGACTTTCGCCGCATAATCCCCGCCCATCAGATTGACAACCGTGAACGAGTCGACGAGTTGCATCCATAAAATCCCGAGCGAGGCGAAACCGACGGCAAACCCCGTCGTCAGTAAGATTCGAAGGACAGACCGCAACGTCGTGGGTTGTACCGGTACGAGCCGTAACTGCTTCGCCCATAATGACAAGATGACGATGGCGATGACACCTCCGACGAGCGTCGCCCCATACGCGTATCGACTGAGTGTATAGGCATCTTGACCGAAGCGCACGCCAATCAACAAGGCGACGAGCAATACCGTGACGCGAACGAGGTTCTCGAGCACTTGAGAAATCGCACTCGGCCGCAAGTCATCGACGGACTGAAACGAACCGCGGAGGACCGCCAAAGCTGGCATGAGTAAATAACTCAGGCTGATGATCCGCAGCGTCGGTGCGAGTTCCATGTCCCCGAGGAGACGGGCGATGACAGGTGCTAGCATCCACATCGTGACGACAAGGATGACGGCTAAACCGAGCAAGGCGTAAAAACTGCCCCATAACACTTCGAGCTTTCGCCTCGGTCCATGTGCCCCGACACCGATTTTGGCAATCACGACCGGCATCGCATACATGCCGAGCGAAGCGACGATCGCGGCAAATGGATACACCGTCTGATAGGCATACAACCCGAAGTCTCCGGCGATATTTTGGTAAGGCACTCGGTAAGCGAAACTGATGAACTTTGAAAGATAGCCCGCGAGCGCAAATAAGACGACGCCGGTCGCAAACTTACTTGGCGACCGCATGCGCCAACCTCTTCACGAGCTCCTCAAGCACCGTATCGGCATCGTTCAACAGTTCGACGACCGGCATGCGGCCACTGAGCGACAATTTGAGGGCACCGTTGTCTTGTCCGACACCGAGTTTCCGACCGAGCGGCATCGTCCATTCCATGAATGACGGTACGTCGAGCGCCGTCGTCGATTCGAGCGACAATACCATCTCGATGCGGCCCGGAGACTGTTTGATGCGTGCCACTTTCGCCATCTCGCCATAGATGCGCAGACGCGTCAGTTGGATGAGGAGCGCGACCGGTTCCGGGAATTCGCCGAACCGTTCAATCAACTCGTCCTGGAGGGCGAACAACGCTTCTGGTGTATCGACGTACTTGAAGCGTTTGTACATCTCGATTTTCAATTCGCTGTCCGATAAATAATCGTCCGGAATGTACGCATCCGCTTGGAACGCGATTTCTGGTTTGAAGACGACTTGTTTCGCCTGTCCGCGCATCCGGTCTTTCCGTTCCTCGATGGCTTCGGACAACATTTGTGAGTATAAGTCGAATCCGACCGAATCAATGAATCCGGACTGTTGGGCCCCGAGCAGATTGCCGGCGCCGCGAATCGATAAGTCGCGCATCGCAATCTTGAACCCGCTCCCGAGCTCCGTGAATTCTTTAATGGCCTGTAGCCGGCTCTCCGCGACCTCGGTCAAACGCTTATCTTTCCGATACGTGAAGTAGGCGTAGGCAATCCGGTTGGAACGCCCGACACGTCCGCGCAACTGATACAGCTGTGACAGCCCCATCTTGTCCGCATCGTGGACGATGAGTGTGTTCACGTTCGGGATATCGATGCCGGTCTCGATGATCGTCGTCGAGACGAGCACATCCGCTTCCCCTTCTAGGAAACTGATGAGCTGGCTCTCGAGTTCTGTCTCGGTCATCCGACCGTGTGCCGTCGCAATGCGTGCCTCCGGTAACAAAGCGCGAATCTCTTCTGCCTTCCGCTCGATGCCTTCGACGCGGTTGTAGAGGAAGAATGCCTGTCCGCCTCGCGCGAGTTCGCGCTCAAGTGCTTCCCGCAAGACGATACCATCGTATTCCATGACATACGTCTGCACCGGGTAGCGGTTCTCCGGCGGTGTCTCGAGTACCGACAAGTCCCGGATGCCGATCATCGACATGTGGAGTGTCCGCGGAATCGGTGTCGCCGTCAGCGTCAAGACGTCGATATTCGTCTTCAACTGCTTGAGCCGTTCCTTGTGCTTGACCCCGAACCGCTGCTCTTCATCAATGATGACGAGACCGAGGTCGGCGAACGTCACATCTTTCGACAAGACGCGGTGCGTCCCGACGACGACGTCAATCGTCCCTTCTTTCAAGCCTTTTTTCGTCGCCGCCATCTCGCTTTTCGAGCGGAAGCGGCTCATGACAGAGACGTTGATTGGAAATTCACTGAACCGTTCGAGCATCGTCTCGTAATGTTGTTGCGCCAGCACGGTCGTCGGCACGAGGAACGCGACTTGCTTCCCGGCGAGCACGGCTTTGAACGCGGCTCGAATCGCCACTTCCGTCTTGCCGTAACCGACATCGCCGCAAAGGAGACGGTCCATTGGCCGCGACCGTTCCATGTCCGCTTTGATTTCGGCGATGGAGCGGACTTGGTCTTCTGTCTCTGCGTACGGGAACGAGCTTTCGAACTGGCTCATCTCTTCGTCATCACCTGGGAACGCATAGCCGACGGACGCTTCACGCGCCGCGTACAGCTTGATCAGTTCATCGGCGATGTCTTCCACCGATTTGGCGACTTTCGATTTGACCTTCTTCCACTCGGTTCCGCCGAGTTTGTAAATCTTCGGCTCTTTACCTTCGGCCCCGACATACTTTTGAACGAGATCGATTTGATCGACGGGGACGTACAGCGCATCGTCGCCGGCATAGACGAGATGTAAGTAGTCTTGATGAATGCCGCCGACTTCAATCGTCTTGATGCCTAGGTACTTCCCGATTCCGTGATGGATGTGGACGACATGGTCGTTCGGCTTCAATTCTTGGTAACTTTTAATCCGTTCGGCGTTCGTCAAATTCTTCGTTTGACGTTTCCGCTTCGTGACGCGCTTGAACAGTTCTTCTTCGGAAACGACGACGAGACGGCTCGTCGAGAGTTCAAAGCCGCCTTCGATTTGGCCGATCATAACATGGACGTGACGCGGCAACAGCTCACCGTCCACATTTGTGAACGTGGATGAGATTCCATAATCGTCAAGCAACTCCACTACTTTATCGGCCCGTGTTTGATCGCCTGCCAAGAAGACGATGCGATGGTCACCTTGTTGCCACCGTTCGACTTCTTGTTTCAATAAGTGCATCTGGCCATGAAACGCCGGGAGCGGGCGACAGCTGAGGTGGACCGTGTTCGTCTCCGGAATTCCGGACCGTCGTGACGGCAACAAGGAGAACGCGACTTGCTTCAACGTACGGAATACTTTATGCATCGGGACGGCGAGCGTGTAGTTGCTGACCGACTCCCCTCGTTCGATGAGCGACGAGAACCATTCCGCTTCTTCGCGGTCTTGCACGTCGGCAGCATCTTCAATCCGTGCCACTTCATCTAACATCAACACCGCTTCCGCCCCAACATAATCGAGGAGCGTCGAGCTATACAGGAGCGGTGTGTACTTCCCAACTTTTTCAGGAGCCTCGCCTCGACCGAACTGTTCGATGTCCCGGGCAATTCCATCTTCGAGCGCTTGCCGGATCGTCTCGGTCTCGACGAGCGAGAGCGTCCGCTCGTATTGACGTTCGAGTGCTTGTCCGGCCTGCTGCAACTGGTCGCGTGAGGCGATGAACTCGGTGGCGGGTGGGATGACCGCTTCGCCGACGACACCTAGCGAACGCTGTGTCTCGGCATCAAACGTAAAGATGGAATCGACTTCGGTGTCGAACAAATCGATACGATACGGGCGCGCTGCCGTGAGCGGATAAACGTCTAAAATACTGCCGCGGACGGAGAATTCACCCGGTGCGGTCACGGTGGCCGTCCGTTCATAACCGAGCGTAATGAGCGTCTCGGCGAATGGCTTTAAATCGAGCTCTTGTCCAGGTTTGATGTGATGATGGCTCATCTTCCAGTCTGACGGGTTCGGGATATAACGGCGCAAGCCACCGAGCGGCACGACAATGACGCCTCCCGTTTCGTCAAGGAGACGTGTCCGAGCCTCAATCCGAGCGGCCAGCAATTCTGGGCTCGATGTGAGGGATAGTTCGCCAGCGAGCGTCTCATCAATCGGATAAAGCAACGTTTTGCTCGGACCGATGAGCGACTCGAGTTGATCGTACATTTTTTGTGCTTGATACATGTTATGCGTGACGACGACGAGACGTCTTGGCGAATTTTTCGCCAAACCCGCCAATACAAGCGCCTTGGCACTTGTCGTCAATCCGGTGACGAGTTGTCGATCGACTTTTGGCAACCGCTCCCGAATCACGTTCGTCTCAGGTAACGTCACCATGAATTTCTCTAGAGCATTCATTTGTTTTCCTCCACCTCATACGACAAAAAAGGGTACGTTGACCCTTTAGTTATATCGATTCATGAGCGCAATCCATTCAGTATCCACAAAATCGGTTGCGGCGGACACAGCTTGATCGAGCGTATCTTTTAATTCTGACATGTCTTCTTTACGGTAGTTCATAAGCACCCAATCGACCACTTTAATCGGATGCGGCGGACGGCCAATCCCCAGTTTCAGACGTTTAAAGTCTTGTGTGCCTAAATGCTGAATCAACGACTTGATGCCATTATGTCCGCCGGCACTGCCTTTCGGACGGAACCGCAGCTTTCCTGGGACCATGTCCAAGTCATCATAAATGACGAGCAAGTCGTCAATCTCAATCTTATAATAATCTAAAATCGGACGGACCGACTCGCCTGATAAATTCATATACGTGAGCGGTTTGACGAGGACGACACGTTCTCCATTGATTCTTCCCGTTCCAATCAATGCTTTAAACTTGGCTTCATCGAGTTTGATCCCATGCTTGTCTGCAAGGCGATCAATCGCCAAAAATCCGACGTTGTGACGGGTCATCTCATACTTTTTGCCTGGATTCCCGAGGCCGACGATACATTTCATCTTATTCCTCCTGAACAAAAAAGCCCAAAGGCGAACGCCTTCGGGCCTCGTTTTTTTAATCGAACAGTGTGCTCACCGATTTGTGCTCGTGGACACGCATGATCGCTTCTCCAAGCAAACGGGCAACCGACATCTGCTTGATTTTGCTTGAACATTCGCGACCTTCTAAATCGATCGTGTTCAAAACAACAAGTTCCTTGATTGACGAGTTGTCGATCCGTTCCATTGCCGGTCCAGATAACACTGGGTGTGTACACGAGGCGTACACTTCTTTTGCACCAGCTTGGACGATGGCATCGGCCGCGAGCGTGATTGTTCCAGCTGTATCGATGATGTCATCGATCAAGATGGCCGTCTTGCCTTCAACGCTGCCAACGATGTTCATGACTTCAGCCACGTTCGCTTCAGGACGACGCTTGTCGATGATGGCGATTGGAGCCTTCAAGCGTTCGGCAAGCTTACGGGCACGCGTGACGCCACCGTGGTCCGGTGAAACGACGACAATGTCTTTCGCTTTAAATTCATCTGTCTCAAAATACGTCGAGATGAGTGGAACACCTAATAATTGGTCTACTGGGATATTGAAGAAACCTTGGATTTGAGCAGCATGCAAGTCCATCGTGATTAAACGCGTGGCACCTGCAACCGTCAATAAATCAGCGACAAGTTTCGCTGTGATCGGCTCACGTGAGCGCGCCTTGCGGTCTTGGCGAGCGTAACCGTAGTATGGCATGACCACGTTAATCGTCCGAACCGATGCTCGTTTCAACGCATCGATCATGACGAGTAACTCCATGAGCGTTTCGTTCACCGGTGAGCTCGTCGATTGAATGATGTACACATCATCGCCTCGCACGCTCTCCTCGATGTTGATGTAAAGTTCTCCGTCGCTAAACCGCTTCACTTGGCAATCGCTGAGCGGGATGCCAATTTCCTTGGCAATCTCTTCGGCGAGTGGGCGGTTTGAGTTTAAGCTAAATAGGCGAATTTCACGTTCATATACAGTAGACATGTTTAGGATTCTCCTCCATCGTTTTCCATAATAATAGGCAGCAACTTATCGTTTCGTGTAACCTTCTTTATTCGTTTGGCGTTCGCGTGCAATCGCAAGCGCCTCTTCAGGAACGTCATCCGTGATCGTCGAACCGGCTGCTACGATTGAGCCTTTTCCGACTTTCACCGGAGCGATCAAGTTCACATTGCAGCCGACGAATGCATCGGCTTCGACGACCGTTTCGAACTTGTTCTTGCCGTCATAGTTGACCGTGATCGAGCCACAGCCGAGGTTGACGCGTTCCCCGATCGAAGCATCTCCGATATAGCTGAGATGTGATGCTTTCGCACCGTCTCCGAACGTTGATTTTTTGATTTCCACGAAGTTACCGACGCGCGTATTCGCGCCGAGGACTGCTTGTTGACGAAGGTGGGCGAACGGCCCGACCTGTGCTTCAGTTCCGACACGGCTGTCACTTACGACCGATTGACGAACCGTCGCACCGTCTTCGATGACGCTATTGCGGATATCTGAATTTGGACCAATCACGCACTCTGAACCGATAATCGTTTTCCCGAGAATGACCGTCCCTGGATAGATGATCGTATCCGAACCGATGACGGCATCTGGTGAGATGTATGTCGAAGCTGCATCCATGAATGTGACACCTTCACGCATGAGGCGTTCGTTCGTCCGCTTGCGCATGACCGCTTCAGCTTGTGAGAGAGCGACACGATCGTTGACGCCGATCGTTTCATCGAATGTCGGCGCCGTGTGTGCTGCCACGACTTCGCCTGCTTCTTTCGCAATCGAGATGACGTCCGGCAAGTAGTACTCGCCTTGAGCGTTGTTATTCCCGACTTGCTTCAATGCATCAAACAAGAGCTCGTTATCGAACACGTACGTTCCGGTGTTGATTTCACGAATCTCTAGTTCAGTGTCAGACGCATCTTTATGCTCGACGACTTTTGTGACATTTCCGTCTTCCCCGCGGATGACGCGGCCATATCCAGTCGCATCATCAGCAATCGCAGTCAACACGGTCACTTTTGCCTGTTGCGCCTCGTGATGGGCCAACAACGCCTCGAGCGTTTCCGCTGTCAATAGCGGTGTATCGCCGCAAACGACGAGCGTCGCGCCAGGTTTGCCTGCGAGTTCAGCTTCTGCCATCTGTACCGCATGGCCCGTACCGAGCTGTTGTTCTTGGACCGCATACTCCACGCGTGAGCCCAACGTCTCTTGTACCGCTTCAGCCCCATGGCCGACGATGACGATTTGACGACTGACCCCGATTTTGTCGAGTTGATCGACGACGTGTTCGACCATCGGTTTTCCAAGGACCGGATGAAGTACTTTATAAAGCTTCGACTTCATGCGCGTCCCTTTACCTGCTGCCAAAATGACTGCAAAACGATCCATTCTTGATTCGCTCCTATCTCATATCGACTGTAATGTACTCAAATGTTCGGTTTTTTATACATTCAAACCTTATTTACACCGTATCTACTATATCGAAACCATGACGCGGTTTCAACCGTTGTACCTATTCGTAACCAATGAAACGTAAAAAGGCAGCGGAAGGATCCCCATCCGCTGTCAAATATTACTCGTTCATGGCATTATATTGGGCTTGCGTCTCGGCGATGGCGACGTCCTCTTGACCGTACGCCTCTAAAACGGCAGCCTCGACTTTCTGACGCATATCTCCATTAATCGGGTGAGCAATGTCACGGAAAATCCCTTCTGGCGTCCGCTTGCTCGGCATCGCTACGAACAGACCGGTACTCCCTTCAATGATTCGAAGGTCGTGTACCACAAATTCGTGGTCGAGTGTAATGGAGGCCAGTGCCTTCATTCTACCTTCCGTCGCGACTTTGCGAATTTTTACGTCTGTGATCTGCATGTTTCGCATCCCCTTTTCATCGTTGTCTGGACCGTGGTGTACTTTCTAAAAGGCTGAGATGATTCCAAGCGAACCGATTGAATTCGTACGAATCTTATACCCTTTCATCATAAAACGAAATCAATTTTTTGCCAATCACTTTAAGAACTGTTCGACGTTTCCACGCGAAATCGTGACGAGACCTTCATCCGAGTCGACGTTCGTCAATTTCATTAAACTGACGTATTCGCTCACCATTTTCTTCTCGGCGCCTTCTGCTTCCATAAGTACGCCGACACCGGCAAGGTTCGCTTCGAACTCGTTCAAGAGACTCATCATTCCGCGAATCGTTCCGCCAGCTTTCATGAAATCGTCAATCAACAGCACGTTCGCGCCACGTGGCAAACTGCGACGCGCGAGCGCCATCGTGCGAATCGCCTTCGACGAACCGGAGACGTAGTTGATACTCACGGTCGAACCTTCGGTGACACGACTATCGGACCGAACGATGACAAACGGTACCCCGAGTTGCTCGGCTACAGCGTAGGCGAGCGGAATCCCTTTCGTCGCAATCGTCATGACGACATCGACTTTCCGATCAGCGAACACCGAGGCGAATACTTGGCCCATCGGCTTCACTTGACGCGGGTTACCGAGGACGTCTGTCAAATAGAGATAACCTCCTGGGAGCAACCGTTCTGGCTTCGACAACTGTTCACATAGCCCGTCGATCATCGAGAGCGACTTGTCTTTGCTCCACCCTGGGATGAACATGACGCCACCGGCCGCTCCTGGCACCGTGACCAGTTTACCCGTGCCATCGTGGGCCAACATTTCACTGACAATGACCAAATCTTCACTGATGGATGACTTGGCTGCTTTATAACGGCTCGAAAACATCGATAACGAGACGAGCTGGTGCGGATGGTCCAGCAAATAACGGGTCATATCAACGAGACGACCACTTCTACGAATTTTCATACGGATTCCCCTTCACTTCTTCAATAATAGACGAATGTTCTAAACAGAATATATCATTCTCATTCGTCTTTGTTCAATGTTTTTTGCCGAGAATCCGAACGACGAACACTTCAGGACAAAATCCTTTCAGCCCGTTATAGACACGATGTGCTTTTTGTTCATGCTCAATTAGTGCGAATACGGTCGGACCACTTCCACTCATGAGCACCCCATCCGCTCCGCAGTGGAGCATCGTTTCTTTGATTTGGCGAACTTCCGGATGAAGTTCGAGCGTGACCGCCTCGAGGGCATTGCCTAAGTTTGAACAGATGCCGTCAAAATCACGATCACGAATCGCCGTGACCATAGCCTCGGTGTTTGGATGCACAATCTTCTCCATCTCTACCGCGCGATAGACGTCGGCCGTCGATACCCCGATTTTCGGTTTCGCCAAGACGACGTAACACGGTGGCGGTGACGGGATTGTCTCTAACTGTTCACCGCGTCCGCGCGCGATGGCTGTTCCCCCCATGACACAAAACGATACGTCCGATCCGACGGCGGCCCCAAGTTCGGCCAACTCTTCTAACGACAGGCCGAGATCGAACAGGTCGTTCATACCTCGAAGCGTCGCGGCAGCGTCACTCGATCCGCCAGCTAGCCCTGCCGCGACCGGAATCTGCTTATCCAATACGATTTCGACACCTTGCTTGATGCCAAATCGCTTCCGCAACAACTCGGCTGCACGATACGCCAAGTTCCGGTGGTCATTCGGCACATAGGCATGTTCAGATTGAATCCGAATCTCGTCTGTATCAAGGACGGTCAATTCCAGTCGATCCGATAAATCTACTGTCGTCATTACCATTTCTACTTCATGATAGCCATCTGCCCGCTTCCCAAGGACGTCAAGCGTCAAATTGATTTTTGCCGGCGCTTTCACACTGATCGTGCGCATATCGTTCACCCTTCCCATGTATCTCCTGTTCGCCATTGTACCGTAAACGAGCGCACAAAAAAAGAAGCAGCTGCCAATGCATCCGCCTCTCATTTATCGTTCAATTGCTGAATTCAATTTTAACTGTATCCGTTAGGACATCAGCGTAGCTATATGAGACACGTTCCACGTTATGATGGTCTTCATCCAATTTGACGACGAACACCGCGGGATACGTCTCAACGAGCGTTCCAAACCGAGTAACGACTTTCTTACGACCGCCGTTTGCTTTCAACGTCAATCGTTCTCCAACATGCGATTCGAGTTTCTGTCTGATTTCTTGCAACGTCTTTGGCATACGCTTCACCTCACTGTTACAAGTATAACACATTCAGAAATGAAAATAAAGATTAATATTATATCGATTCGCTATCCGGTCGTCAACTGTTTTTAAGTGGTAAAATTGTGTCCGCTAACCGTGCAAACTCTTCAAGCGAAAGCGTTTCGCCTCGCCGTTTTGGATCGATTTCAGCCTCACCCAAGAGACGTTCGATTTCCATTTTTTTATCTTTGCCCAGGTGATTCGTCAAGTTATTCAAAATCGTTTTCCGACGTTGCGCGAAACTGGCACGGGCAATCTCAAAGAAGAAGGCTTCATCCTTCACGTCGACCGCCGGTTTGGGGCGCATCTTCAACGTGATGACCGCTGAATCGACGTTCGGCGCCGGCATGAACACACTTTTCGGGACGATAAAGCTCACGTTCGCCTCTGCGTAATACTGAATTGCAATCGAGAGAGAGCCGTATGCTTTCGTCCCAGGCTTCGCTCCGATCCGCTCGGCAACTTCTTTTTGAATCATCATGACGAGTGAACGGAACTTGATTTGGCTTTCCAGTAAACGCATGATGATTGGCGTCGTCACGTAATACGGCAAGTTCGCCACGACCGAGATGTCTTCGATACCTTGACTGAAAAACTCACGCTCGACGATGGATTGAATATCGAGCTCGAGCGCATCGCCGTGGATGACATGCACGTGTGGATAAGGAGACATCGTGTCTTCCAAAATCGGAAGCAGACGTTGGTCGATTTCGAGGGCGACGACCTTTTTAGCCCGCTTGGCAGACTGTTCCGTCAATGACCCGATACCGGGACCGATTTCGAGCACCCCGCTCGCCTCTCCCAGCTCCGCGGCGTCCACGATTTTATTCAAAATATTTAAATCGATTAAAAAGTTCTGCCCAAGCGACTTTTTAAACGAGAAGCCGTGACGTTCTAGAATTGATTTCGTGCGTTGAATTGTGGCGATGTCTTTCAATGATTTTCCTCCTCTAACTGAGCCAGTGCTCGTTCCCATTCTTCAATCGTGACCCGTAACGCTTCCACACGTTTCACAAACTGTTTCGCGTTCGGTTCACCAATGCGAAGTAACACCCCGAGTCGTTTGCGCCGCCGCGCCGCGTCTGGTCCGCCAATCAAATCGGCTTCGAGCACCATCTGACGGGTGACGAGCGGCATGTCCATCTCAACCCGCTGTTCATACAACGCTTCGAGCACACGGCGAATCGTCGCGGGAGAAGCATGCTCGACCCCGATTTTACCGCGCTTGTCTTTCGCTTCGGCTCGAGGGAGATAGGCATGCTTGCACCCTTTGACTTGCTCCTCGACGATGGCCCGGATTCGGTCACCCGGATAATCCGGGTCCGTCAAAATAATCACGCCCCGTGTCTCTTGGGCACGTTTGATTCGCTCGATTGTTTGCTTCGAAACGGCCGACCCGTTCGTCTCAATCGTATCGACGTCATACACTTCTTGTAGCCGCGTCGTGTCGTCTCGACCTTCGACGACAATCACTTCTTGTATCTTTTCACGCATCATCAGTTCCTTCTTTCTCTTCTTGCTTGGGGATGACCCAAATCGTGAGTGGCTGACGCCCAAACGTCACTGCCTCATCTTTCGAATCCATCATCACATCGATTTTATTGCCTTTGATGGCACTGCCTGTATCTAAGGCAATCGCCATCCCAAACCCTTCAACGTACACGCGTGTGCCGAGCGGGATGATGGCTGGATCGACTGCAATGATTCGCATGCCTTCATACAGAATCGTGTCCGTCACATCATAACCGCTGCGCGTCAGTACCCTGCCGTCAAACGTGATCGTATCTTCCGCATTGTTCGTATACGCCGTCGCCTCGACGAGAAGCTGTTTCGCAGAGGTGAAATCTAAGACGTCCTCGGCTCGAGGCGTCTCTTCGATTTTAATCTCTGCTTCCTCTCGAAACGGGCTCGACGGTTCGGTCGTTGCCGTCTCCTCTTGTTCTTGCTCGGTCTCTTGATTCGCCTCTGGTTCAGTTACGATTCTCGTTCCAAGTTTTATGATTTGAGGGCGCACGGTTCGCAGCGTTTCCACGCTCGTTTCGGTCCGATTTGTAATTGTACCATTTTCCACTGTCAGTGCATACCGCGTCCGTTCGAGTCCAGGGACACCGACTTGAACAACCTCGGTTTCTCCGAGCGCAAGCGTGTCGTCCTCTTCTCTGACGATTTCAAATGGGATGAGTCGATTCTCATACTGCACGACGTCTCGACTCACGTTGACCGTGATTGTCATCCCGTCTCGCACTGGTGTCGCCAGAGCCGGTTCGACAGTATCCTTGTCAGAAACCGTCACATTCGCCTCCTGTAGCGCCTGCTCGACAGTTTGAGCCATCGTATGAACCGTCTTCGCCTCAGCGCCGACAATGACATCGAGTGCGACGACAGGCTGATACCGGATGGTCATACCCGATGTAATCGGGGTACGGACGCCCGGGTACACATCGTCCCCGTCACGGACACTCACTCCATAACGAAGCAACACGTCTTCGACAGTCCGTTCACGCGTCTCAACCGTTTCGATTTGTCCGTAACCAATTTGTAGCGAGACGGTACGGGCCCGCTCAATCTGAATAACTCGGTCGAGCGGGATATCCGCACTCAAAGCCGGCGTCACGACGTCTGACTCGTCAACGACAATCCCCGTCTCTTCAAGCACATCTAACACCGACTCGCCCCGACTCTCATGCACCATCGTCACTCCGTCATCGATGATGGTGACAGGTTCTGGTTGCATCGCCATATAGGCGAACACAGCGGTGGCCACGACGCCGACGCTTAACACGATCCGTCTGAACATCATGGGAGACGGAACAGGCGCTTCGCATTAGCGGTCGTCGCCTCAGCAAGTGCGTCGTAAGACATGTCACGTAGCGATGCAATCTCTTCGGCGACATACGTGACGTAAGCCGGTTCGTTCCGCTTGCCACGGAACGGCGTCGGCGTTAAATACGGACAGTCTGTCTCTACGAGGAGTCGATCGAGCGGGACTTGTTGTGCCACCGCTTTCGGTACTTTCGCATTCTTGAACGTCACCGGTCCCCCAAGAGAAATATAGAAGTTCAAACGCAGACAGCGCTCCAACAGTTCGACGGACATGCTGTAACTATGGAACACACCCCCGACCTCTTCGGCGTGTTCTTCCTCTAAAATATCGAGCACGTCGGCGGTCGCTTCCCGATTGTGAATCACGATCGGCATATTCGTCCGTTTCGCGATGGCGATTTGTTGCCGGAACACGCGCTGTTGAACATCTTTAGGTGATTTGTCCCAATGATAGTCGAGCCCGATCTCCCCGAGCGCCATCACTTTCGGA
Organism: Exiguobacterium sp. s26; assembly: GCF_018618235.1. Lineage (NCBI taxonomy): Bacteria > Bacillati > Bacillota > Bacilli > Caryophanales > Exiguobacterium > Exiguobacterium sp. s26. Next base: position 34,102 of record NZ_JACSLS010000013.1, read on the forward strand.
TGATCCATCAACGTCTCGATTCTTGCCAAGTCGGCCTCCGTGCAATCGACGGCGTCGACCGGGTGCCAGCCGACGATCGCGTAAATGTCTTCATACGTTTCCGCGAGCTCGATGGCACGCGTGATGGTCGGATTGTCGAACCCGACGACGAGCATCGGGGAAACGCCCGCAGCACGAGCTCGTTCAATCGTCGCTTCGACGTCTTCATTGAACTGTTCTGCATTGATATGTGTGTGTGTATCAATCAACATGATAGTTCCTCCTTGTATAGACAAAGAGGGAGACCGAAGTCTCCCCCAAACGATTATTTGACGATGGCCCCGTTCGGCATATTCTCAGATACGGTCGCAAGTTCAAGCTTGCCGTCTTTATCAGCCGCTAAAATCATCCCTTGTGACAATTCGCCACGCAGTTTGACCGGCTTCAAGTTGGCGACAACGATGACTTTCTTGCCAACCAAGTCTTCCGGCGTATACCATTCCGCGATACCCGAGACGATTTGACGCGTCTCCCCGCCAAGATCGACTTGAAGTTTCAACAACTTCTTCGCCTTCTTGATTTTATCGGCTTCGACGATTTGGCCGACGCGGAACTCGACTTGGTCAAAGACGTCAATCGTGATTTCCGGACGCACGTCCTCATCTTCGACGTCGCCCGCTTCCGCTTCGGCTTCTTCGACACGAGCTTGCGACGCTTGACGCATCATTTCTTGAATCGCATCGACTTCTTCTTTGACGTCACGACGCGGGAAAATCGGTGTCCCGTCTGTGACGACGGCTCCATCGAAGGCTGCGAACGTATCGAGCGCTTCCCATGACATATCTTTTCCTTCGAGACCGAGCTGACGGAACATCTCTTTCGGCGCCCGTGTCATGAACGGCTGAATCATCACCGCGACGTGACGGAGGACGCCGGCGAGGTGAGTCATCACCGACGCCAGTTCGTCATGCTTCGTTTCGTCCTTCGCGAGAACCCACGGTTGCGTCTCATCAATGTATTTGTTGGCACGGCTGACGAGTTGCCAAATGCTTGTGAGCGCTACCGAAAACTCCATGTGTTCCATAGCCGCTTCCGTCTTCGCTTTCGTCTCGTTGACGACTTGAAGCAATGAGGCATCGAATTCCGTTACATTGCCCGCATAAGCAGGAATTTCACCATCAAAATACTTCTTAATCATGGCCACGGTCCGGTTGAGCAGGTTCCCGAGGTCGTTCGCAAGATCAAAGTTCAAGCGATCAACGAACGCTTCCGGTGTGAACGTGCCGTCTGCCCCGAATGGAACTTCACGAAGAAGATAGTAGCGGAGCGAGTCGAGTCCGTATCGGTCGATCAGTGGAATCGGGTCGACCACGTTGCCTTTTGATTTCGACATTTTGCCGTCTTTCATGAGCAACCAACCATGTGCGAAAACTTGTTTCGGTAACGGGAGGTCAAGCGCCATGAGCAACGCTGGCCAAATGATTGTATGGAACCGGACGATCTCTTTTCCGACCAAATGGACGTCGGCTGGCCAATAGCGGTTGAACAACTCGTCGTTGTCCGACCCGTAGCCGAGGGCAGAGATATAGTTCGTAAGGGCATCGACCCATACGTATACGACATGCTTCGGGTTCGATGGGACTTGTACACCCCAGTCAAACGTCGTCCGTGAGACAGCCAAGTCTTGAAGACCCGGCTTCAAGAAGTTGTTGATCATCTCCGTTTTGCGCGATTCTGGCAAGATGAAGTCAGGGTGCGACTCGAAGTACTCGATCAAACGATCCGCATACTTGCTGAGACGGAAGAAGTAACACTCTTCGCGTACGAGTTCGACTGGGTGACCGCTGTCCGGGCTCTTCCCGTCGATGAGCTGAGACTCCGTATAATACGTCTCATCAGGAATCGAGTACCAACCTTCATACTCTCCGAGATAAATATCATCATTTTTAAGAAGCGTCTCGAACACATGCTCGACGACAGCTTTGTGGCGTGCGTCTGTTGTACGGATGTAGTCGTCATATGAGATTTCGAGACGGTCCCATAACACTTTGATGTCTTTGACAACTTCATCCACGAACGCTTGCGGTGTCACACCGGCTTCTTTCGCTTTTTCTTGAATTTTTTGACCGTGTTCATCCGTCCCAGTCAAATAACGAACGTCAAAACCTTTCAAACGCTTATAGCGCGCGATCGCATCGCCGGCCACCGTCGTATAAGCGTGACCGATGTGTAGTTTGGCACTCGGATAGTAAATCGGAGTCGTAATATAAAAAGTAGGCTTCGCCATTGTATGTTCTCCATCCTTTCGACATTTGCAATTTCCATTATACACGGTTCGACAAAAGAATTTCCAAACCAATTGTTTGGAATTTTTTTGTTGTTATCTCATAAAATATGTTCCAAAAAAACCCTTTCTTTGTTTCAGGTCCTAACTTTCGGGGAATTTTAGGTATATATCGCTCCTACATCGTCATTTTTCGAAAATGTAGATTTCCAATAGTAAGCAGTTGACTGCAATTGGAAAGTTTAGTATGCTTTTTGCTGTAGTAACATTGTCGAATTTTGACGACTCATGTCACCAAGAGATTTCGACACCATTGGAGGAGGAAACACAAAATGAAATCTACAGGTATCGTACGGAAAGTTGATGAGCTCGGTCGTGTCGTCATTCCAATCGAATTGCGCCGCACACTCGGGATCGCTGAGAAAGATGCACTTGAAATCTACGTCGACAACGATCAAATCGTGTTGAAAAAATACAAACCGAACATGACTTGCCAAGTGACGGGCGAAGTATCGGATGACAACTTCAAGTTGGCTGACGGTAAATTGATCCTTTCACCAGAAGGCGCACAACGCGTTCTCGTCGAGTTGAAAAACATGCTCGAAAATTACTATAGCGAAGAGTAAGCAAGGGATTCCTTGCTTACTCTTTTTTGTCGACTTGATGATACGCGTCATACACTTCACTCCGTGACAGACCCCGCTCTTTAGCGGCTTGTTTAATGGCAGCGTTCGGTTTTAAGCCATCTTCAATGTAACGGTCGACGTGCTCGAGGGGCGATAGTGCCTCCCACCAATCGTGTGTCGGTGCCGCTTCCGTCGATCCTTCCACCATGACGACGAATTCGCCGCGTACTTCGCCTTCGCACCAGACCAACGCTTCTTCTACCGTCCCTCGTAAAAACTCTTCAAACGTTTTCGTCAACTCTCGTCCGAGAACGAGTTGCCGGTTGCCGAACACGTCTTGAATCCCGGTCAGCATCTCTTTTAACCGATGTGGCGCTTCATAAAAAATGATAGTGCCCGGTTCATATTGTAAGGATGACAACACATCGAGGCGCTCTTTCTTTTTACGGGGCAAGAATCCATAATACAAAAACCGCTCGGTCGCAAGACCAGAGGCGATAAGAGCCGTCAATGCTGCGTTCGCTCCAGGGAGTACGACGACGGCGAGCCTCGCTTGAATGGCCAACCTCACGAGGTCACTCCCAGGGTCTGAGATACCCGGCATGCCAGCGTCTGAGACCACGGCGACCGACTTGCCCGCCTCGATATCTTCGATTAAGCGAGGGCCACTCACGTGCTTATTATGCTCATGGTAGCTGACCAGTTTCGTCTCAATGCCGAAATGGCGACAGAGTTTCATCGTTTGGCGCGTGTCTTCAGCCGCAATCAAATCGACTTCTCCTAAAATTCGAACCGCCCGATACGTCATGTCTTCTAAATTTCCAATCGGCGTCGGCACAACATAGAGCGTGGGCCCATCAGTCTGGTAACTTTTCTGTGAGTTCATTACTCGTTCCCTCCATCAATTGCTGTTTTTGAGCCCGCGTGAGTTGTTTGATGGACCATTCGTACTGCATGGCTTCGCGTTTGGTCGCAAACGACCTGACATATCGCAACGTCACCGGGAGACGAGCCCGTGTATATTTCGCACCTTTTCCGTTGTTATGCACTTCCATCCGCTTATCCACATCCGTCGTATATCCGGTATAGTACGTGCCATCGTTGCACTCGAGAATATAGGCAAAGTGCTTACGCATCGAGGATTGCCCGCATGTCGCTCGTATACGTGTCATCTTCCTCATAAACGATAAACGGAGGTAAGATTGTGAGCCCTGCTTTTCCATCTTTCGACCCCTCTATTAACAATGTGTTCGCGTCTCGACCTTGCTTCGGATAAACGAGTTGCATTCGCTTTGGTTCAATCCGATACGCCCGCATGAGCGTCAGAATGTCGAGTAATCGTTCTGGACGATGGACGAAGGCCACTTTCCCACCCGGTTTGACGAGTTGACTGGCTGAACGAATACAATCTTCTAGAGTGCAAAGGACTTCATGGCGTGCAATCGTATGATGTTCATTTTGATTGCGTAACGATGTCTCGTTCGCCAAAAAATAAGGGGGATTGCACGTGACAACATCGTAACGGGCATGTCCTAATCGACTGGCAGCGGTTTTCACGTCCCCTTCAACGATGTGGAGCCTCTCGTCCAACTCATTGATGGCAATGCTGCGATTGGCCATGTCGACGAGGCGAGGCTGGATTTCAACACCCGTGACCGTCCCTTTCGTTCGATATGATAAAAAGAGCGGAATCGCCCCCGTGCCGGCGCACAAATCGACGAGCTTCCCTTTTTGAATCGGCACCCATACAAATTCGGCGAGTAATACGGCATCCAATGAAAATGAAAAAACGTCATCACTTTGAATGATCTTGCCGGGACGCCCTAACAAATCATCAAGACGTTCACCTTGTTTAACAGTCACGCCATTTCCCTCCTACATAACGTACAAAGGCGACGGACGGGAATACCCCCGTCTATCGCCCCTTATTAATGTTTATTTAGCATCGACATGCAGAAGAGACAGTCTCCGTCTTTTCTAACTTGTCCATAATGCAAATTACAAATGTGAAATCCTTCTTGGTATAGCGCCGCCAGATTGTTCTGTCCTTTTCCGGACAACGCAATTTGGGGATTCCCATCAGGCGTCTCGACTTCTGCAAGTTGCTCCACTTTTTCACGCAAATGATGGTTTTCGAGATACATGTGTTGGTTTTCTTCGAGCAAATAGGCGAGTTGCTCTTTGAGCACCCCTAAATGCTCCGTCAACAATTGCATTTGTTGCTCGATCGCATCGACCCGCATCATGACTTCCTTTTTATCCATTCTTTCCACTGCTCAGCACCCCATCACTGTTTCGACGGTTTTCGTTTGACTGCACCGACCTCGACGAGCTCGTCGATTGTATACGTCACAACACGGGTCCGATCATTCAACTCGACTTGAATCAATTGATCCAAGATATTGAGACCGATGACACGTCCGTCACCTTCTGGAATTTTGATTCGTTTTCCGACGTCTGGTAAATCCCGCTTCAATTCTTCATACGTATCATTCTCGTATTTCAGACAGCACATGAGACGACCACACACACCGGAGATTTTATTCGGATTCAAGGATAAGTTCTGATCCTTGGCCATCTTAATCGATACCGGCTCAAATTCCCCTAAAAACGAGGAGCAGCACAACACACGACCACAAGGCCCGATTCCGCTCAGCAGTTTCGCTTCGTCCCGAACTCCAATTTGACGGAGTTCGATTCGGGTGCGAAACACACTTGCTAAATCTTTGACGAGTTCCCGAAAATCAACGCGCCCTTCTGCCGTGAAATAAAAGATGACTTTATTACGATCAAATGTATACTCAACATCTACTAACTTCATTTCAAGTCGATGTTCACGAATTTTTTCTTCACAGACGGCGTGAGCGTCAAATGCTGCCAATCGATTGTCTTGAACGATTTCGGCATCTTTTTGATCGGCGACACGAAGGATTGTCTTTAACGGCAATACTACTTCGTCTTCACCCAGTTGCTTACCAACTTGGACGACTTCACCGTATTCGATGCCTCGTACCGTCTCTACGATGACATGGTCTCCACGTTCAAGCGTTGCTTCGCCTGGTGAAAAGTAATAGATTTTTCCCGCTTCTTTAAAACGGACTCCGACTACTTCAAGCACGCTCTCCTATCCTTTCTGCAAATCGAACGTTAACCGTTCGAACGTTAATTGAGGATTGACGTTTGCCTCAAGCCGTCGAATCGCCTCATGGACAGATTCAATAGCATGGACGATTTTATGAACCGGACGATCTTTTACAAACGCGGTATATAGCGCTTGTTCTTTCGTAAACAACTCCGGAACATAGTCTGTTCGCACTTTGAAGTGGAGCGCTTGCTCCAACCAATTTCCGAACAGCTCGAGACCGACTCGCAATTCATTCCGCCCTTTAAAATGACCGAGCCATTTTTCTTGGGCGAATAAAAGCAATTCTTGCGGGCGTTTTGTCAACACTTCAACTAATTGTACCACTAGCCCATACGCCTGTACAAACCAGTCGTTGTGAAGCGCCTCACGGGCGTCTTCGAATTTCGGATATGTCTCTAAAGCAAGACGTGCTAAATCGCTCGTACATTGCACGTCTGCGACCAACGTTTCCACAAGCCGTTCTCGATCAATCGGTCGAAACACTAAATGCTGAGCCCGCGAGCGAATGGTTGGTAATAAGAGTTGCGGCTGGGTCGTGACCAAGATGGCCAGTTTCCCAACGCCCGGTTCTTCGAAAAATTTTAAGAGACTGTTGGCCGCCTGAGGTGTCATTTTATGCGCTTGATGAATGACATATATTTGACGGTCCCCTTCTGCTCCACGTAGCGACAAGTCGCTCAACAATTGTTGAACTTGTTCTTTTTTGATACTGGCCCCATCCGGTTCCACTTCCATATAGTCGACGAGGTTCCCCGAATCCATCCGTCTACAGTTTCGACAACTGCCACACGGCTCTACTCCGTCAGGCGACTCGCAAAAAAGGGATTTTGCAAACAGTTGCGCCGTCTCAATTAAATAAGGTTCATAATCTCCTGAGAAAATATAGGCGTGACCCACCTTTTGAGCGACAATCGAATTTTCAATCACTTTGGCGATAACCGTTTGAGATTTCGCTAACTCTTGAAAGCTCATATTCGTGACCGTTCCCATTAAAACTGATGGAATCCTTCAATCGGCAAGACGAACACAGTCGCTCCGCCAACTTGTACTTCTACCGGATACGGAATATATGAATCAGCGTGACCGCCCATCGGTGAAATCGGCGTGATCATTTGATCTCGGCTCGAGCAATTCGATTTGATTAGCGCGAGCAAATCATCTAACCGTTCTTTTGGTACACCAATCATGAACGTTGTGTTACCTTCTTTCAAAAAGCCTCCCGTTGTGGCTAATTTTGTTGCGCGGAAGTCCTCTTCGATTAAAGCATCTGACAACCGAGCACTGTCCTTATCATGTACAATCGCGATTACCATCTTCATCATTGCGTCACTCCTCTTTCATTTAATCGTTCTAACGTAATGTCTAACACTTCATCTTGAATCATTTCAATTGTAGCGTTCGCATCGATACGAACCATCCGATCCGGATGTTGTTCTAATATTTTTTTGAACCCATCGTATACGCGTTGATGGAAAGACTCATCTCGGCTCTCGATACGGTCTAATTGACCTCGATCTTTCATGCGACGACTCGCTTGATCAGGGGTCAAATCAAAGAGGAAAGTCAAATCGGGTTTAATCCCGGCCGTTGCCCACTCGTTCAGTGATAGAATTTGATTCAAATCATATTGGAGTCCATATCCTTGATAGGCAATCGAGGCATCGACAAATCGATCACACACAACAATCGCCCCTCGTTTAAGAGCAGGTCGAATCACTTGATCGATGTTTTGGGCACGGGACGCGGCATACAGCATCATCTCGACGCGTGGGGTCATTTCATCATGTTCTGGTGATAATAAGACCTCTCGAATACTGTTTCCGACTTTGGTCCCTCCTGGTTCTCGAGTGACGACTACTTCGTATCCTTTTTCAGTCAATGAACGAACTAACAATTGCAACTGCGTGGTTTTCCCCGAACCGTCGGGACCTTCTACAGTAATAAACATACCTTTCACGATTAAAACTCCTCTACGATAACATCAATTTGTTTCATCATAACATGCCTACTCGCTTGCAGGTTCCGTCCTAGTGAAATCCATTCATTCAATACTCTAATTTTCTCGTGTGTGATGACTTCTCCTCTTAGTATCCACGGAATTCCTGGTGGATAAGGGATAACAGTTTCTGCAGCGACGGCTCCTATTGCTTGTTCAAACGATTTGCGAATGATATCTGCATCATCTGAAATAGCATGCAACACCGAAACACGTTCTGTCATCGGGTAAGGATAAATTGTTTCATCTTCGACAATGAGCGGGACATGTTGTGATGCATTTTTAATCAGTTTTACCCAATGTTGAATCTCTTGGCTTTTTAATTCCCTTAACGGCAGGCAGAATAACACATGATCTTCTGCAGCTAGTTCCGCATCAATACCGATTGACGCCAAATGTTGACTAAAGATGAGACCATTTTTCGGATATGTCAGTACGGTCATTTTGGTAAAATCATCGCCCACTTTGATTGAAAAGCCAGCTCGTCTCATTTCCATGATGAATGCGAAATGACTTTTTTGAATATGTGTCCAATCTCGTTCACTCAAATTTTCGAGATACTCTCTAGCGTAATCGAGTGAAGCCATAATCAAATAAGACGGACTAGACGTTTGAAAAGAAGAGAGTGCATGAAATAAACGTTTCTCATTAATCTCTTCCTTATAGTGGACCCAAGCACCCATCGTGAGCGCTGGAAGGGTTTTATGAGCAGACTGGACAACGGCGCTAGCTCCTTCGAAAATAGCGGATCGCTTTGGAAATGTAGGATGAATCAAATGAGCGCCATGTGCTTCATCAACTAAGAGAGGAATATGCAACGGACGCAAATAAGCACTGATCTCCGGGATGTTTGCCATATCTCCGTAATAAGTAGGAGACGTCAGTAGGAGGGCCTTCCCACCTGGGTACTGCGTGACAGCATCTTGAATTGTTTCTAATGTGACGACAGTCGGTAAACTGCTCCCTCTATCTAATTCAGGAGTGAGTAAAATGGGTTCTAAACCGAGCCACTCAATGGCGTTCCACACGGATTTGTGGGAATTACGTTGTACATATACTCGTTCTCCCCGTTTCACAGTTGCTGCCAACAGACTCCAGTTTCCCGCCGTTGACCCATTCACTAACCATTTACTTTTACTTTGATAAAGAGATCCTAGCGCCCTCTCTCCTTCTAGAATAATACCTTCAGCATGGTGTAAATCATCCAAGTGTCCGAGTTCTGTTAAATCGTACGGCATTATTTTTTGAAATACAGTCGGAAGTTTCTCATCTCTTACTGTTCCATTGTGATGACCAGGTACATGAAAAGAGACACGATCTTCGCGTACATGTTGCTCCAATGTTTCCATAAATGTGAAAGGATTATGTTTAGGTTTTCGAGTCATATAGGCAACCTTCCTATCCGAAATAGATGCGACTTATATACAAAAAGAGACGATCAAGCGGATGCTTGATCGTCTTTCGCGTTGGCCTGGCAACGTCCTATCCTCACAGGGGGAGACCCCCAACTACTTTCGGCGCTGAAGCGCTTAACTTCCGTG
>NZ_JACSLS010000014.1:0-38800 GCF_018618235.1 Exiguobacterium sp. s26
AATTTGATATAGCTCTTTAAAAATGACGAAGCTTGCGCTTCATTCAAACATTGTAAAACTTTTTTTGCCTCATCGTTCAGTTTTCAAAGTTCGTCTGCCGCTCTTAGCGACTCATTTATAATAGCACCTGCATTCTCTTTCGTCAACTATAAAAATAAAATATTTTAAAAGAATAAAAAAACAGTGTGCTCCTTCTTTGCACTATATAGAAGGAACACACTTTATATTATTGAAATGCGATGATTCGTACTTCGTCTAAACGAGTTAAATCATACGTTTCTTGCGTCGGTTCTGATACGACAATCGGTTGTTCGACACTCGGTGTATAGTGATGAATCTTCCCACGAACCCCACTACTCAACAAAACGGTTCGACCCACTTCATAAAAGCCGAGTAACGTAGCTAACAGTGTGAGCGCCTCTCCATCGTACGCTTCATTTTGCCACATATAGAAGTAAGCTTCTTCCGGAGTGAGTGCAGCTCGGAATGTTCGCGGTGCCGTCAACTGACAAAAACGATCTGCCACGATAAACAGAGGAGAGGCAGGATGAAGCGCTCGCTCTTCAAGACGATTTGGGAAGCCCGATCCATCGAGCCGCTCATGATGTTCGGCCACTAATTTACCGACACGCTGCCGTAATGTCCGATCTTCAGGTAACATCGCCATCGATACGAGTGGATGTTGATACAGAAGCTCACGCTCCATTTTTGTAAAATAGCGCATATGTGACCATTTGCGGATTTTAGCGTAACTGGCATCGGCGAAATAAGATGCGATTCCATAGTCAAACTGAAGCCGATGTTCGTCCCCCCGATATTTCGATAACGTTTTTGCGACGAGCGCCCGATAAATCGCATGATGAATCACATGATTTTTACGTAACGGTTGGTTCGTGAAAAACTTGACGATTGCTGATAAAGGATAGTCTTGGCGAAATAACTGATGAATAAATTCAAGAGCCTCATATGGATTCGGTGATATCCGTTCTTCCCATTGATTGTAGTGACGTTCATACTGAAGAATCTTTTCGCATAAGTCGCGTTCTTCCTCATGTGTAAAGGGACGGCGTTCTACCGGAGCAACTTCAATCGCATCAACTTTCAAAAAGCGGAGCAAACGTAAATGTTCGTTCGTCAGTCTAATCCCGGCCTCTAATGAAGAAACAGATGTTAAGAGCGTCATACCTACGTGCACGTTTGAAATAGCGAGTCGCATACTCATCCCTCCTGATCGTATGAAAACAGGTCGAACGGAAGCTCCGCTCGACCTGTTTCGCCTTATTCGGTCACTTCAGACGATAGGTCGGTTTCTGGTGCTTCACCATCAAATCCATTCTCCATCTCATCTGCTGATTCCTCTTCTAGCTCATCTTTTTTCAATTTGGCAATTGTAGCCAAACGATCGCCGTCTTCGATGTTCATCACTTTCACACCGCGCGTACTGCGACCCATTTGCGAAATCGTCTGTGAATCGATCCGAATGGCGACACCGAGCTCGGTCATGAGCATGATATCGTCGTCCTCATCCACGACTCGCATACCGACGACGGTACCGCGGTCAGTCTTGATTCCGATAATTCCAGAACCGCCTCGACCTTGCGTGCGGAATTGCTCCATCGGTGTTCGTTTGCCATAGCCTTTTTCCGTGATAATCAATACGTCTTGCGTCGGGCGTACGATTTCCATCGAAACGACTTGATCGTCATCCTTCTTCAGACGAATCGCACGGACACCTCGGGCGGTACGGCCCATCGACCGTACTTCACTCGCAAGCGGGAAGCGAATCGACATCCCTTCACGCGTCACAATCAACATTTCGTCATCGCTCTTCGCAAGACGGACAGTAACCAATTCGTCCGTATCATTCAAGCTGATGGCACGAAGTCCGTTTTTATTGATGCGGGCGTAAGCCGAGAGCGGTGAACGTTTGACGAGTCCTTGCTTCGTGATAAACACGAGCGACAACTGCTCGTCTGCCACTTCAGCTTCCGAATCTTCACTTCCATCCTCAACGATGGCTTTGTCTGCCAAGTAACTATTGAAGTCGACCGGAATCATCGTCTCGACTTTTTCGCCTTTATCGACTTGTAGCAAGTTAATAATCGGCATCCCTTTCGCAGTCCGGCTCATCTCTGGGATTTCATACCCTTTCAAGCGGAAGACGCGACCGAAGTTCGTGAAGAACAGGATCGTATCATGCGTCGAAGCTGACAAGAGACGTAACACGAAGTCCTCGTCATTCGTACCCATCCCTTGCTTGCCTCGTCCGCCTCGTCGTTGTGTACGATACGAGTCGCTTGGGATTGATTTGATATAACCTTCGCTCGTGAGCGTAATCATCATGTCGCGAACTGGAATCAAGTCTTCATCTTCAAGCTCGATGATATCCGTACGGATGACTGTCCGACGTGCATCGCCATAACGCTCTTTGATTTCTGTCAACTCGTTGCGAATGATTTGAAGCAAGAGTTCTTCGTCGCCTAAGATGGCACGCAACTCTTCAATCAAGGCGCGAATCTCGCGATACTCGCCTTCGATTTTCTCACGCTCAAGTCCAGTCAACCGTTGAAGACGCATATCGAGAATCGCTTGCGTCTGCTCGGTCGACAATCCGAAACGGGCAATCAATTTCTCACGGGCCTCGTCACCGGTCCGCGTGCTGCGGATGATGGCGATGACTTCATCCAAGTGATCGAGGGCAACGCGCAATCCTTCAAGGATGTGTGCACGGGCCTCGGCCTTGTCGAGATCGAACTGCGTCCGACGGCGGACGACTTCTTTTTGGTGCTCGATGTAGTAATAAATCGCTTGCTTCAAGTTGAGCGTCTTCGGTCGTCCCCCAACGAGGGCGAGCATGTTGACACCAAACGTCGTTTGCATTGGCGTTTGTTTATACAAGTTGTTCAAAATGACACTGGCATTCGCATCGCGGCGTACTTCAATGACAACACGCATCCCGTTACGATCCGACTCGTCGCGAAGATCAGTGATGCCTTCGATTTTCTTGTCGCGTACCAAATCGGCAATCTTTTCGACGAGGCGCGCTTTGTTCACTTGATATGGGATTTCATGAACGAGAATCCGTTCACGACCATTTTTCAACACTTCGATTTCAGCTTTGGCCCGCATCGTGATTGATCCACGACCCGTCTCATAGGCGCGGCGAATTCCGCTACGTCCTAAAATTTCGCCGGCTGTCGGGAAGTCAGGCCCCGGGATATACTGCATCAACTCGGAGATGGTGATATCCGGGTTATGCGTCAACGCAAGAACGCCGTCAATGACTTCGTTCAAGTTATGCGGCGGTACGTTCGTGGCCATCCCGACCGCGATTCCACTCGTCCCGTTGACCAAGAAGTTCGGGAACCGGGCTGGCATGACGACCGGTTCTTTCTCTTCTCCGTCAAAGTTCGGTTGGTAATCAATCGTGTTTTTGCCGATATCACGGACGAGTTCCATCGCGATTTTCGACATACGTGCTTCTGTATAACGCATCGCTGCGGCTGAGTCTCCATCGACCGATCCGAAGTTTCCGTGACCATCGACGAGTTCATAACGATAACTGAAATCTTGCGCCATCCGAACCATCGTCTCGTAAACGGCAGAGTCACCGTGCGGGTGATACTTACCGATAACGTCACCGACCACACGGGCCGATTTTTTATGGGGCTTGTCAGCACGAATTCCAAGTTCGTTCATCGCATATAGGATACGACGGTGAACCGGTTTCAGACCGTCTCGTACGTCTGGGAGGGCACGTGACACGATAACGCTCATCGCATAGTCCATGAACGAGGTGCGCATCTCTTGGCTAATATTTATATCCTTGATATTTTCTTGTTCTGCCATTCGTTATTGCCTACCCTTCTTTTTAAATATCGAGGTTTTTCACGTAATGCGCATGTGATTGGATGAAATCACGTCGCGGCTCGACATTGTCACCCATGAGCGTCTCAAAGATCTCATCCGCCTCAATGGCGTCTTGAAGGTCGACACGAAGCATCGAGCGTGTCTCTGGATTCATCGTCGTGCTCCACAGCTGTTCAGGGTCCATCTCACCTAGACCTTTGTAACGCTGTACGCTGTAACGAGCATTCTCCGGAAGCTGTTTAATCGCTTCTTGCAATTCACGGTCGTTCTGCACGTAAGTGACGTCTTTCCCGTGCTTCAAGCCGTAAAGTGGTGGTTGCGCGATATAGACATACCCGCTCTCGACGAGCGGACGCATGTAGCGATAGAAGAACGTCAAAAGCAGTGTGCGAATGTGGGCGCCATCGACGTCGGCATCGGTCATGATAATTAACTTATGATAACGAGCCTTCCCGAGATCGAACTCTTCCGCAATCCCTGTCCCGAGCGCTGTAATAATCGTACGTACTTCTTGGTTGGCTAAAATCTTATCAAGTCTCGCTTTTTCGACGTTGATGATTTTACCTCGGATTGGCAAAATCGCTTGGAAGTGACGATCGCGACCTGATTTCGCTGAACCGCCGGCCGAGTCACCCTCAACGATGTACAGCTCAGACTTCGATGCATCTTTCGATGAACAGTCGGCTAGTTTCCCAGGCAATGAACTGACTTCAAGGATCCCTTTACGGCGTGTCATCTCACGAGCACGTTTCGCTGCGAGACGGGCACGGGCCGCCATCAAGCCTTTGTCGACGATCAATCGACCGACAGATGGATTTTCAAGCAAGAATTGCTCGAACGTGTCTGTGAAGAGCGAGTCTGTGGCTGTACGCGCATCGGCGTTACCAAGTTTCGTCTTCGTCTGCCCTTCGAACTGTGGCGACGGGTGTTTGACCGAGACAATCGCCGTCAATCCTTCACGTACGTCATCTCCTGACAGGCTACCATCAGCCTCTTTCATGAGACCGAAGCGTTTTGCATAGTCGTTGATTGAACGCGTGAGCGCCGTTTTAAATCCAGTCTCGTGCGTTCCGCCCTCATGAGTCGGAATATTGTTCGTGAATGAATAGATGTTGCTCGCAAATCCTTCGTTGTACTGAAGCGCAATCTCGACTTCAATTCCATCCTTCGTGCCATGTACGTAGACAGGCTCGTCGTGGATTGAGGCTTTCGAGCGGTTCAAATGTTCAACGTATGACTTGATTCCACCCTCGTAGTGATAATTGCGTTCAATCGTCTCATCGCTGCGCTCGTCTTTGGCGACGATGCGGAGTCCTTTATTCAGGAAGGCAAGTTCGCGCAAACGTGTGGCGAGTAAATCAAAGTCATATTCGAGCGTCTCTTCGAAGATATCCCCATCCGGGAAGAAACGAACAGTTGTACCAGTCGTATCGGTCGTACCGACGATTTCAAGTTCGCCTTGTGGGACACCGCGTTTGAATGACTGATAGTAGACGTTGCCGTTACGACGGACGAACACTTCAAGCTTCGTCGACAACGCGTTGACGACCGAGGCCCCGACACCGTGTAGACCACCTGAAACTTTGTATCCGCCGCCGCCAAACTTACCTCCGGCGTGAAGGACGGTGAAGATGACTTCGACGGCAGGACGGCCCGTTTTCTTTTGAACATCGACTGGAATCCCGCGTCCGTTATCTTCGACAACAATCGAGTTACCTGGTTCTACTGTCATCGTGATCGTGTCACAGTGTCCGGCGAGCGCTTCATCAATCGAGTTGTCGACGATTTCCCACACCAAGTGGTGGAGTCCTCGTGAGCTCGTTGAACCGATATACATCCCCGGGCGTTTACGAACGGCTTCTAACCCTTCAAGCACTTGAATCTGATCAGCACCATAATCTTGCATTTGTTTTTCGTTTTCGTTACTCATCGGTTTTGTTCACCTACTATACATGAATTGGTGTTCATATGGATTGGTCTTACGTTATACAGATTCCGTTTCAACTTCGCCTTGTTTCACGTGAAACACCTTCGCTTGTTGAATCGTTTCGTGAGCGATGCCATCAATGTTGGTCGTCGTGATAATGGTTTGGACTTTTTGGCCCATCGTGTCGAGCAGATGGGTTTGGCGATGGTCGTCTAATTCAGATAACACGTCATCTAACAAAAGCAATGGATATTCCCCGACCTCTTCGTGGATCAGTTCAATCTCCGCTAACTTTAAAGACAAAGCCGCTGTACGTTGCTGGCCTTGTGAACCGAACGTTTGGACGTTGCGATTGTTGACATACAATTCAAAGTCATCTCGATGCGGACCAAATAACGTCACGCCTCGTCTTCGTTCGTTCTCTCTTATTTTATCAAACTTTTGACGATACGTTTCAAACATCGCCTCTTTTGGGTAACGTTCTTTTTGGAATGTATCCGATACGTATTGAATCGTCAGTGTCTCCAAGTCACGTGTGATGCCGGAATGGATGGGTCCCGCCCATTTTTCAAGCTGATCGATAAAATGATGACGTCGCGAAACGATTTTCACGGCAAGCTCAATCATTTGATCGGTGAGCACCTCTAGTAGCGTCTCGTCCCCGCCTTTGATGGACAGTTGCTTCAACAAGGCGTTCCGTTGCTTCAGTGTCTTCAAATACTGATTCAATTCATGTAAATAGACAGGACTCACTTGCCCGATTTCCATATCTAAAAACCGTCGTCTTCCTTGCGGGCTACCTTTGACGATGGCAAGGTCTTCGGGTGCGAACAGCACGACGTTAAAAGCGCCGACATAGTCGCTGAGGCGGCGTTGTTCGAGATGGTTCAATTTCGCTTTCTTCCCTTTCGGTGAAAACGTGAGCGACTGGACCGTCTCCCCGGTCCGTTTATGAATCCGTCCCTCGACCATCGCTGCATCCGCCTCCCAGCCGATCAGTTCACGGTCTTGCGTCGTCCGATGTGACTTTGCGAGCGCAAGTACGTAAATCGATTCGAGCAGATTCGTTTTCCCTTGGGCATTCTCACCAATGAGAACGTTCGTCTGTTCTGAAAAATCTAGCTCGAGGGTTTCGTAGTTGCGGTAGTTTTGCAATCGGATCGACTTTAAATGCACGTTAGTTACCCTCGATTTGGAAGTCTCCGAAACCTTCGACCTCAATCGTGTCCCCATCGCGTAGTTTGCGTCCGCGACGTTGATCAACCTCACCGTTCACTTTCACTTGAATGTCCTCTAAGAAGAACTTCGCTTGGCCTCCGCTTGAAATGATATCAGCCAACTTCAAAAATTGTCCGAGCGTTACATACTCGGTTGTAATCGACACTTTTTTCATGTCGTCACTTCCTTTCTTTCATACTTAGTACAAAAAATCGCCATACTTATTAGTTTATCGAAAAACGTCGAATAAGGCAAAAATGGGGATGACAAGGTGAAACACCTCATCATCCCCGAATCTGCTCAGTCTGACTTAAGACGTGCGGACTGGCAAGATCAACTGTAGGACGCTATCTTGCTCGACCGGACGCAAGATGAACGGACGCATCGAACCCGTGAACTGGATTTCGATCTCTGAAGCATCAAGCGCACGAAGCGCATCCATGACAAATTTCGAGTTGAATGAAATTTTTAACTCTTCTCCTTCAAGCGACAGGATGCTGACGCGCTCTGACACTTTCCCGACTTCTGGAGAATGAGAGGAGACTTCGACCGTCGTCGCTTCTTCAGCGACAAACTTGATGACGTTATTGCGATCAGCGCGTGCAAGCAATGACGCACGATCGATAGCTTGGAGGAAGTCCTTCGCGTTCATGCGGACCGCTGTCCGGTATTCTTCCGGAATCAAGCGTGATGTATCTGGGTATGCTCCGTCGAGTAGACGCGAGAAGAACGAGATGTTTTTCAAGCGGAACAAGATTTGTTGGTCCGTCAACACGATTTCGACTGGCAACTCTTCCCGATCAAGCAATTTTGCGAGTTCGTTCAATGAGCGGCCTGGGACGACGACATTTTGGAACGTCAAATCGTTGTCTGTCTCAAACCGTGCCCGGCGAAGTGCCAGACGGTGGCTATCCGTTGCGACACACGTCAAGAATCCTTTTTCGGCAGAGAAGTTGACCCCTGTCAACACAGGACGTGTCTCTTGTCCAGAAACAGCGAAGCTCGTTTGACGGATAATCGTCTTCAACAAATCGGCCGGCAAGTAGAAACGACGCTCGCTTGATAGTTCAGGCAGGCGCGGGTATTCATCTGGATCGAGTCCGTTCAAATGGAACTCGGCTTGTCCCGATTCAATTCGTGTCATAAAGTTCGGAGACACTTCGAGTGTCACTTCATTCGTCGGCAACTTTTTAACGATCTCACCGAGGAAACGTGCATTGAGCACGACGCTACCTGCTCGTTGAATTTGAATGAGTTCGATTCCGCCTTCTTCAATCGGGATTAAGCGTTCGATTGAAATTTCCGTATCGCTACCTGTGAGCGTCAACCCATCGGCATGGGCTTCAAGCTTTAATCCTGTGAGGATTGGAATCGTCGTTCGGGAAGCAACAGCTTTTGATACATCTTGTACGGCTTGCATGAATACATCTCGCTGAATCGTTAAATGCATGTGGATAATTCCTCCTAAGTGAACTGAGTCATATAGTTAATAATAATAGTATTATTTAAGTCATAATAGTAATAAGGGCTGTGGATACTGGGGATAAGTCACTTTAACCACTGGTGTTGAGCCATTCCGCCTGTGAATAACTTGTGGATAACTATGTGGGTTTATCCACAGGATATCCACAATGAAATTGAAGCGTTTTATGACAATGCTTTCTTTAACGTCTGAATCGTCTCTTGCATCTCCGGATCGTGCTTGAGCAACGTACTAATTTTCTCATGGGCGTGAATCACTGTCGTGTGATCGCGTCCACCGAACTCTTCCCCGATTTTAGGAAGCGAGCTTTCCGTCATCTCACGTGATAAGTACATCGCGATTTGACGAGGGAATGCGAGCGTCTTCGTCCGTTTCTTCGCCTTCAGTTCATCGACTTCAATATTAAAGTGACGGCCCACGATTTCTTGAATGTCCCGAATGACAATTTTCTTCGCTTCTTGGACCGGCATGATGTTGTGCAACGCTTCAGCAGCGACATCCGGATCGATCGGACGACCGACGAGCTTGGCATAGGCCACGACGCGCGTCAACGCCCCTTCGAGTTCACGAATGTTCGTGTCGATTTGGTTAGCAATATACAGCATGACGTCGTTTGCGATATCCAGTCCTTCTGCCGTCGCTTTCTTGCGTAAGATGGCAATCCGTGTTTCAAGGTCAGGCGGTGTGATGTCTGTGATAAGACCCCATTCGAACCGCGAACGAAGACGATCTTCGAGCGTCGGAATCTCTTTAGGCGGTCGATCACTCGAAATCACAATCTGTTTCTGATCGTTATGAAGCGCATTGAACGTGTGGAAAAACTCTTCCTGTGTCTGTTCTTTCCCGGCTAGGAACTGAATGTCATCGATTAAGAGAACATCAATGTTCCGATAGCGGTTGCGGAATTCTTCGGTCTTATTGTCACGAATCGAGTTGATAAACTCATTCGTGAACTTTTCAGATGATACGTAAGCGATTCGTGCGCCAGGCTTCTGCCCTTTCACGTAATGACCAATCGCATGCATCAAATGCGTCTTGCCGAGCCCGACTCCTCCATAAATGAAGAGCGGATTATAGGCGCGCGCCGGCGCTTCTGCGACAGCGAGCGAGGCGGCGTGAGCAAATCGGTTACCCGACCCGATGACAAACGTCTCAAAAATGTACTTGTCATTCAGCTGTCCGAGGTTCCCTTCCTCTTTTGGTAGTACCGGAAGTGGCTGTTCTTTCATTTCTGTGGCAGCAATCGTCTCTTTCGATCCATCCGCAGGTGCATACTTGTGTGCTTGTGATTCCTCGATAAAATGAATCTCAAGCTTGTTGTTCGTTACTTCTTCAATCGTATCTTGTAACAATGACAAGTATTGACGCTCAAGCCAAGTCACAATGAAACTGGCTGGCGCGGACACGACGAGTGTCGTCCCCATCAACGAAATTCCTTCTGTTGATTTCAACCACATATCAAAGCTGGCTTTTGGTGTTCGTTCCTCTTCCTCAATCAGAGATAAAACATTTCTCCAAATCTCGCGAGCATTCTTCAATGAAAGACCTCCTTTACTCACATGTTGGCGAAACTTATTCACACGATATACACATACACTATTCTATAGTAGATAATAGGGTTATCCCCAGAGAACAAAAACTGTGGATAACGTTATCCACATGGTGTTGATGTTGGGGATAACAGTTATCCACAGCCTGTGTATATCTTGGAATTGCTAAAAGTTCATCCACAAGTTTGTGCACATTCAGTTTATCAAAATAAAATAGACGTGGCAACGGTTTTTGATATTTATCCACAGACTGCAAAAAGAATCCACAGGCAGTTATCCACATGCTGTGTATAGTGTGGATAAACTGTGGATATGATGTGGATAATTAGAAGTGAGATAAGATATAGACAGAAAAGTTATACACAAAAGAGGAAGAAGGAATTGTGGAGAATATTTTTTCAAGAGAAGAAAATGAAAAATTAAAAAATGGAATCGTAAAATTGTTGAAAGAAGAGGAGTTATTCACATATAAGTGTGGATAACTTTTGGGATATGTGGATAAAATGGCTTTAGACAGCTATTTGTAAAAAAGTCACTGGCGGATTGTTAATTCTCCATGTGATTCATTGCTTCCGTTTCTTCTAGATCATGCCATCCGGAGGTGATTGTCCCCTTCCCGTCCGAAGGATTTCATCCTAATTGAAAACCTAGCGAAAACTCATTGACAATCTAGACAACAGTTTATATAATCTTAAAGACTGCCTTAAATGAAACTATAACTTGCTAATAGAGCGTTAACCTTGAGGAGGTGCTTTAACAATGAAACCAACTTTCAATCCTAACAACCGTAAGCGTAAGAAAGTCCACGGATTCCGTGCACGCATGGCGACTAAAAACGGCCGCAACATTCTTGCAGCTCGCCGTCGTAAAGGCCGCAAAGCCTTGACTGTCTAATACAGATCATGAGATTGCCCGAGGAATCCTCCTTGGGCAATCTTTTTTTGTATCGTCACAGAACTCACACAAACGGACGGAAAAAGCTGATTCACTCTCGTTGAAACGAATGGGATATGGTATGATGTTAGTTGACGATTTTTGAAGCGAAGGATGGAGTGAGAATTTTGAAAAAAGAATACCGCCTGCAAAAGAATGAAGAGTTCCAAGCGGTGTTTCGTGAAGGACGCTCCGTGGCCAATCGTCAGTTTGTCGTCTACACGCAGAAAGCGGATCAAGCGCACTTCCGGGTCGGACTTTCGGTCAGCAAAAAGCTGGGAAATGCCGTGGAACGGAACCGGATGAAACGATTGATGCGTGAATCGCTTCGCTTGCTCGAACCGAACGTGGCTCCGCACAATTATGTCATCATTGCGCGCAAACCAGCGACGTCGCTTACGCAAGATGAAGTGACAGAAAGCTTGAAACACGCATTCAAACGGGCTAAAGTTTGGAAGCAGAGACAAGTCGATCGATCATAACAATCCGAGCTCGTTCTTTCATATATAACGCGAACTAATTAGGATTGACCGATAGACGTGTGATGAAACAAAAGAATCGATAAAGAAAGCGTAGGGGGAACTATGAGCAAAAAGCTAAAATTAGGATTGTTGGCTGTCATGACCGGCGTCATCATGTTGATGGCTGGTTGTGTCGACCCATCGACGATCCAAGGAGAGCCGATTACGGCTGAGACGGAAGGCTTCTGGTCGCAATACTTTGTTTGGCCACTAGCATGGTTGTTGAAAGAAGCGGCTTACTTAATTGGTGGGACGTGGCAGTACGGTTACTCGATCATCGTCGCGACGATTATCGTCCGCCTCTTGATTTTACCGCTTATGATCAAGCAGACGAAGAGTATGGGTGCGATGCAAGTATTGCAGCCGGAAATGCTCAAGCTACGTGAGAAGTACAGCTCGAAAGACCAAGAGACGCAACGTAAACTGCAAGAAGAAATGATGAAAATGTATCAAGAGTACCAAATCAACCCGCTCGCGGGCTGCTTGCCAATCTTGATTCAAATGCCGATTTTGTTCGCGTTCTATGATGCGATCCGTCGGACACCTGAAATCTTTGAAGCGCAGTTCCTCTGGTTCGACCTCGGGGCACCAGATCCAACGTTCATCTTGCCGATTCTGGCAGCGATTTTGACGTTTGTACAGCAAAAAATCTCAATGGCGGGCCAAGAACAAAACCCACAATTGAAAATGATGCTCTACATCTTCCCAGTGATGATCTTCGTCATGTCGATCACGCTTCCAGCCGCCCTTTCGATGTACTGGGTCGTCGGTTACATCATCTCGATTATCGTGACGATGGCAATCATGCTCCCGATGCGTGAAAAGATGAAAGTTCAAGCTGAAGCGAAAATCGCTGCGAAAGAAGCAGAACGTGCCGTACTCGCAGAAGAAGAAAAAAAGGCAAAAAAGAAAAAACGTAAATAAACGCTAAGGCTGTGGATAACCAATCCACAGCCTTTTTTGTCGTTCGGGATAGATCAACCTTAAATCCGGGAATAAACAAAGCAGTGGTCGAAATCGTCGAATCAGAAAGGGGTCTTTCATATGGAGACGCTCATCAAACGGTTGGAACGGTCGACGTTCATTCAAGCGGCGCTTTACGTGGTAATCGGGTTACTCATCATCTTGTATCCGCGCATCTTTTTTGATGCGATCGTCTATTTGGTCGCGGCTTACTTTGCCATCATCGGTCTCGTCGCCATCGTTCAAGGGTTGCGGCACAAACGGGACGGGCTCCCAGCCGGTTTTTTTATGGGAATCATCTATTTGTTGATCGCTTTAATCGTCTTTTTCTTCGCTGAAACGTTGGCAAGTCTGCTCCCGATTTTTATCGGCGCCTTATTCTTGTTTGGTGGCATCATCCGGTTGATTCAAGCCGTCGGATTTCGCCGGACCATCGCCAATCGGTGGATGTACTTCATGCTGAGCAGTCTATTGTGGATTGGGATTGGCCTACTCATGTTGGCGAACCCGTTTGACAGCCTGCTCATTTTGTTCCAATTGTTCGGCGGTTTTCTCATCGCCGTCGGGGTGATCGAATGGGTGCTCTATTTCACACTCCGCTCCTCGAGACGCCAGCAAGCATAAACGAAAGCCGCTCACATTAGGAGCGGCTTTTTTCACGGATGACGAGTCGGTCGGAAAACGGACGAATCACTTCGAACGCAACGGTCGTCTCGAAGAAGGGACGCTCGGCTTCGAGACGGGAAATATACCATCGAGCGGCAGTCGCATGATGGTCGGGTGTCAACGCTTCATAAAAGGTCCGGATTTCAATCCGCTGTCGGGCGGCCACGTCTTTCAACCCGAGTGCGGCCCGATCGGGTTCGTAATGAGCGGCGAGCACATAGGCGAAATGACTCATGCCTTGCCGAAGCATCTCGACGGCCCAGACATCGTTGCCGCGGTCACGGGCTTTCGTATATTGGAAAAGGAACCAAATCGCATCAAACACGTGTCCGCTTAAGTCTTCATCCGACAAGGTGAGCGAACTCGAGTGATGTTGCAGTCGGTGTTCCGGATCATACAGCACCGTGATTGTGTCTTGATGGTTCAACGTGTCCGCCGTCACCGTGAAGAAGTCGAGATGCAAGAAATCATCATAGACGACGATCAGTTGCGGGGCTACGATATCGATTTCGTCCTCGAGCAGAATCGGGCGATATGTGGCCAGATGGTCGCGGCGGCGCGACAAGAACTCATTCAGGCTGTCAGGGGCGACCATGACGTACAAGTCGACATCGGAATGTTCGTCCGCTTCACCACGCCCGAACGATCCTTTCAAGAAAATGGCCTGCACGTCCGTATCGGAGATGAGGCTGTCGGTCAATGTGGCGATGGCATCTTGCTGTCGCATTTCATCACGTCCTCCATGGAAATATATTCCTTTATTGTACTAAAGTAATTCACTGAAATGCAACCGTTACTCGAGAGGTCGGACTCTTTCGTTCGAGACAAATATCGTGTATAGTAGGTGCGTTATGCATAAGATAGAGGAAGTAGTAAGAAGTATGGGAGGGAAAGATGATGCTAGAGTTTGACACGATTACGGCGATTTCGACGCCGATGGGTGAAGGGGCAATCGGAATCGTCCGCTTGTCCGGTGACCGCGCCGTCGAGACGGTGGGCCGTGTGTTTTCTGGAAAGGATTTGACGAAAGTGGAGTCACATACGATCCATTACGGAAAATTGAAACGTCCTGGCACGGACGAGGTCGTCGATGAAGTCATGGTGAGCATCATGCGCGCACCGAAGACGTTCACGCGAGAAGACGTCGTCGAAATCAATTGCCATGGAGGAATCGTCGCGGTCAATCGTGTCCTCGAACTGATTCTTGAACAACCGGACATCCGCTTGGCAGAACCGGGCGAGTTCACGAAACGCGCCTTTTTGAATGGACGGATTGATTTGTCGCAAGCCGAGGCCGTCATGGATTTGATTCGTGCCAAAACGGATCGGGCTATGAACGTCGCCATGTCTCAGATGGAAGGACGCTTGTCACGGCTCGTCCGCGAGTTGCGTCAACTGTTGCTTGAGACGATTGCGGCGGTCGAGGTCAATATCGACTATCCGGAATACGACGCCGAAGAGATGACCCAGGCCATCGTCGAAGACAAGGCGGGCGAAGTGAAGCGTGTGCTCGAGCAACTGCTTGAGACGGCGCGACAAGGCAAGATTTTACGAGAAGGGCTCGCGACAGCGATTATCGGTCGACCGAACGTCGGCAAATCATCGCTCATGAACACGCTCGTACAAGAGACGAAAGCGATCGTCACGGAAATCGCAGGAACGACGCGCGATACGATTGAAGAGTATGTGAACGTCAAGGGCGTTCCGCTCAAATTGATTGATACGGCAGGAATTCGGGAGACGGAAGATATCGTCGAGCGGATCGGTGTCGAGAAATCGCGCAAGGCGCTCGCCGGGGCGGACTTGATTTTGCTCGTCTTGAACGGGCATGAAGGTCTGACTGTCGAGGATGAGGCCTTGTTTGAGGCGATTGCTGGTATGAATGCGATCATCATCATCAATAAGACGGACTTGCCACAAAGTATGGATTCTTCTAAGCTGGAGAAACTAGCGGCAGGTCGCCCGATCGTGGCGACGTCTCTCTTATTAGAAGAGGGAATCGATGCATTGGAGAAGGCGATCTCGAACTTGTTCTTCGCTAAAGGCGTCGAATCACAGGATATGACATATATCTCGAACGCACGACACATTCAGCTCATCAAACGGACAATCGAACAAATCGATGAGGCGCTCGGAAGTGCCGCCATGAATTTACCGATCGATATGGTCCAAATCGATTTACGACGGGCGTGGGATACGCTCGGCGAAATCAACGGGGACACCGTTCAAGAAAGTTTGATTGATCAACTCTTTTCACAGTTTTGTCTTGGGAAATAATAAGGAGGAACAACTATGGCTTACACGGCAGGCGAGTTTGATGTCATCGTCATCGGAGCTGGTCATGCGGGAATCGAGGCCGCGCTGGCTTCGGCGCGCATGGGCGCGAAAACGGCGATGCTCACGATGAATCCGGATATGGTTGGATTCATGTACTGCAACCCATCGATCGGTGGTCCCGCGAAAGGGATCGTCGTTCGCGAAATCGATGCCCTTGGCGGCGAAATGGCGAAGGCGATCGATGCAACGTACATTCAAATGAAGATGCTCAACACATCAAAAGGTCCAGCAGTGCGCGCATTACGGGCGCAAGCGGACAAATTCCAATACCAAAATCATATGAAGAAAGTGCTTGAAGACGAACCGAACCTATTGCTTCGTCAAGCGCTCGTCGAACGACTTCTCATCGAAGACGGAAAAGTCGCCGGCGTCGTCACGAATACTGGTTCGGAGTACCGCTCGAAAGCGGTCATCGTCACAACGGGTACGTTCATGCGCGGTCAAATCATTATCGGCGAATTGTCGTATGAGAGCGGTCCGAACAACCAGATGCCTTCGGTCGAATTGTCGAAGCATTTAGAAGAGCTCGGGCTCGAACTCGTTCGTTTCAAAACGGGGACACCGCCACGCATCGACGGCAAGACGATTGATTACTCGAAGACGGAGATTCAACCAGGGGACGACAATCCGTCGCTCTTCTCCTACACATCGAAAGACCTCGACCCGATCGAGCAAATCCCGTGCTGGCTCACTTACACGAGCGAGCGGACGCACCAATTGATTGATGAGAACTTGCATCGTTCGCCAATGTACTCAGGTGCCATCAAAGGGACGGGCCCGCGTTACTGCCCATCGATTGAAGATAAAGTCGTCCGGTTCAACGATAAACCGCGTCACCAAATCTTCCTCGAGCCAGAAGGTCGCGACACGGAAGAAATTTACGTGCAAGGCTTCTCGACGAGTATGCCGGAAGACGTTCAGCATCAAATGCTCCGGACGATTCCAGGGCTTGAGAACTCAGAGATGATGCGCCCTGGATACGCGATTGAGTACGATGCAGTCGTACCGACGCAACTTTGGCCGACACTCGAGACGAAGACGGTTGGCGGATTGTTCACGGCAGGTCAAATCAACGGGACGAGCGGCTATGAAGAAGCGGCCGGACAAGGCATCATGGCCGGAATCAACGCCGCATGCCAAGTGCTCGGCAAAGAGCCGGTCATCTTGGACCGCTCACAGGCGTATATCGGCGTCTTGATTGATGATCTCGTGACCAAAGGGACGAACGAGCCATACCGTCTGCTCACATCCCGCGCCGAGTATCGGTTGCTTTTGCGCCACGACAATGCGGACCTTCGTTTGAGCGACATCGGCCACGAGGTCGGTCTATTGTCACCAGAGCGTCATGCCCACCTTGAAGACAAACGAGTCGCCATCGCGGCAGAAGTGAAGCGTCTCAACGGACTCGTCATCAAACCGTCCGCTGACGTGAACGCCGTGCTCGAAGAAGTTGGCGCGAACCCGCTCAAAGAAGCGACGCATGCCAGCATTTTGTTGAAGCGGCCAGAAGTGACGTACGCGACGCTCATGCGCTTTGCACCGGCACCGATCGAAGTGCCGTTTGAAGTGGCGGAGCAAGTCGAGATTCAAGTGAAATACGAAGGCTACATCTCGAAGCAGCTTGAGCAAGTCGAGAAGATGCGTCGGATGGAAGAAAAACGGATTCCGGAGAAACTCGATTACGATGCAATCGGTGGTCTTGCGACGGAAGCGAAACAAAAACTAAAACAAGTTCGTCCGCTCTCGATTGGACAAGCGTCACGTATTTCCGGGGTAAACCCGGCGGACGTTTCGATTCTTCTTGTCTATATCGAGCAAGGACAATACGCGACAGTGGAGTGAAACGATGAACCAATCCCAATTTATTGAGGCGCTGCAGGCAGAAGGGTTTGAATTGAGCGAGAAACAACTCGCTCAGTTCGAATTGTATTTCGAGATGCTCGTCGAGTGGAATGAGAAGATGAATTTGACGGCGATCACGGACAAGGAAGAAGTGTATTTGAAGCATTTCTATGACTCGCTCAGTGCGGCGTTCCATTTCGACTTCGCAAACGTGGATACCGTATGTGATGTCGGTGCCGGGGCTGGATTCCCGAGTTTGCCGCTCAAAATTCTATTCCCGCACCTTCACGTGACGATTATCGACTCGCTTAACAAGCGAATCACGTTCTTGAACGAACTCGCGCTCGCGCTCGGGTTAGAAGGTGTCGCGTTCCATCACGGACGCGCCGAAGAGTTTGGAAAAAATAAAAAATTTCGTGAGCAATTTGATGTCGTAACCGCCCGTGCGGTTGCCCGGATGACGGTGCTCGCCGAGTACTGTTTACCGCTCGCAAAAGTCGGCGGAACGTTCGTAGCGCTCAAAGCAGCGAAGGTTTCCGACGAGCTGGTCGATGCGAAAAACGCCTTGGCCGTGCTCGGTGGGAAAGTAAAAACGACACACCAGTTCCTATTGCCAGGAGAGATGAGTGAGCGTAATATCGTAATTGTAGATAAATTACGAAAAACGCCTGGGAAATATCCACGTAAAGCGGGTACCCCAGCGAAAGAGCCGCTAATCTGAGCAATAGTGTTTCACGTGAAACTAAAAGCAGATTCCGGTAGTGGAATCTGCTTATTTTTTACATAGAGGGGTGCCGACGTTGAAGAAAACATTTGCTAAACTGTTCGGAAGTCGTCCAGAAGTGGCGGTTACAGAAATCGCAGAAGTCAAACCGAATGACGCGGTTCAAGACATCGCGTTATCGTTGCTTCTCCCGAACCGTTATCAACCGCGTAAAGTATTCGAGCCGGCTAAAATCGAAGAGCTCGCTGTCACAATCGATGAACATGGTCTCCTGCAGCCAATCGTCGTCCGAAAAGCAGAAGAGGGACGCTACGAGATTATCGCTGGGGAACGCCGCTTCCGCGCCGTTAAATCGCTCGGCTGGTCGGTCATTCCGGCCATCGTCCGGGAGATGGATGACGATACGACTGCCGCTCTGGCATTGATTGAGAACTTGCAGCGCGAACAGCTAAGTCCGATTGAAGAAGCGGAGGCGTACGATCGTCTGCTCGCCATGAAAGGTCTGACACAAGACGCGCTCGCGAAGAGTCTCGGCAAGAGTCAGTCGACGATTGCCAATAAACTACGCCTGTTGAAATTGCCGAACGACGTCAAGCAATGTTTGCGCGACCGCCAAATCAATGAACGTCACGCTCGGGCGCTTTTGCCGCTCAAAGAGGAAGGACTCCAGCTCCAAGTGCTCATGGAGATTATAGAGCAGGACTTTAACGTCAAAGAGACGGAAGAACGCGTCGCCTTCTTGACGACACCGATTGAAGAAGAGAAGCGGAAACCGAAAAAGCAACGCCGTCGGACGAAAAGTTTCGCACGTGACACGCGAATCGCCCTCAATACGATCCGGGACTCGGTCAGTTTGATCGGAAAGACCGGGATTGAAGTCCAGACCGAGGAAGTCGAAGAAGACGAATTTGTTGAAATTCGAATTCGAATCCCGAAAGCACGGCCACAAAAGTGAGCCTGTGCTTTTTTTATAGCTATCAGTCAGAAGGAATGGAGGAATCATGATGGAACGGTTACCGATTAAACACATTCGTCCCAACCCGAACCAGCCCCGTAAGCAGTTCGAACCAGAAAAGCTAGACGAGCTCAGGCAATCGATTGAACGTTATGGGGTGTTGCAACCAATCGTCGTCCGTAAAGCGAGTGGGTTTTATGAAATCATCGCCGGCGAGCGCCGGTTTCAGGCTGCTCAATTGGCCGGCAAGACGGATATCCCGGCGTTGATTGTCACGGCCGACTCGGACCGCGTCATGGAACTCGCCTTGATTGAGAATATTCAACGTGCCGACTTGAACGCGATCGAAGAGGCGCTCGCCTACGAACAGTTGATGCAAACGCTCGGATTGACCCAGCAACAACTGGCCGAACGCGTCGGCAAGAGTCGGAGCCATGTGACGAACAGCTTGAGACTGCTTCGGTTACCGAGCGCGGTCCAGCATGCGGTCATGGTCGGTGAGTTGACGATGGGCCACGCCCGGGCCATCACCGGCATGAAATCGGTTCAGGCGATGGAACAGATTGCCCGTCGCGTCATCGCCGAGCAATGGACGGTCCGCCGACTCGAGCGCTATTTACAAAAGGAGCGCATTGAAAAAAAGACGCTCAAACGCTCGGACGCCGACGTGGAAGCCGTCGAGGCGGTGCTAGCGGAACGTCTTCAAATGGATGTATCGATTCGCCCGCGTCGAAAAGGGGGCGTCCTCGAGCTGAAGTATTTCTCGCAAGACGATTTGGAACATCTATTGACGTTGTTATCGCCTCAAGATTTCGATTCGTCACGAGACTGACGAAGTCGGGTGATGGCCGCCTCTTCTTGATGAAGCCGCCCGATGCGTGAGTCGAACTCGACGAACCCGTCGGTGATGAAACGGGCCAGCTCATAGACGAGGTGGAGGCGCGTGTTTTGCAAAATCATCATTTCCATGAAGCCACTTACGTTGACGACGGCTTTAATGTTGTATTCGCCGACCGAAGGGAGTTCTTTTTGAACACCGGCACCGGGGGCGAGCGGTCCTTCTGAGAAGAAGATATAACCGACACTCGACAAGCGACCGAGGCAAGCGTCGATGGCGATGATGAGGGGGCGATGGAACCGTGTCTGAATCTCATGGAGCGTCTCGACAAGGTTCAGCGCATGGACCGGTTTTGTCAACGTGCCGTACACATGGATATTGCGGACAAAGCGCTCCTCAAGGAACGTGCCGACGAGCGGTCCGAGCGAGTCACCGGTGGAACGGTCGGAGCCGATACAAACGAGGACGATTGGACGATGCGTCTCCTTTGCCAACTGATCATGCAGTTGATCGGCAAAGAGCTTGGATCCACTCCGTTCGGTATGTTCGATGAAGAAAGAGTATGGTTTATGAGGTTTTAGGCGAAACGGCATGAATCTCATCCTCTCTTCTAAGCTGCCTGCGTCTAGTTGCAATTGCGGAATGAAACCGTATTATCCCATTCCCGGAACACCGAAACTTATAACGTCCGGATGTAGGGTTTGAGAAAAGTCGTTAATTATGGTTTGATGGGTTAGAATCTATAACGCTAGAGGTGACAACATGGCTTCACAAAATACAGATACAAACTTAAGCACGGTAGCCGACGAAACGATGGATAGTGTCAATCGGTTCGTCGCCTATTTTCAAGACACGGAGATGTGGATCGGTCTCGGTATCAAATTGACTGGTGTCGCACTCATCATCTTGGCACTTTATGTGGCGTCACGCATTTTGACGTCGATGGTCCAACGCGTGTTCGCACTGCGTAAAATTAAAGAGCACGATATTGTGACGCAACGGCAAAACGAGACGCTATCGAAATTGGCCCAAAACACGATTCGCTATGTGCTCGGCCTGATCATGATTTTGACGGTGCTCGGGCAGTTCGGCGTCAATATCGCCGGTTTAATCGCATCGGCCGGGGTCGCCGGTCTGGCCATCTCGTTTGGCGCGCAAAACTTGGTGAAGGACGTCATCACAGGTGCGTTCATCATCTTCGAGAACCAGTATAAGAACGGGGATTACGTCAATTTAAATCAACAAGTCGACGGTACCGTCATCGAAGTCGGAATTCGGACGACGAAGTTGAAAGGGTTGAACGGACAAGTGACGATCATCCCGAACGGACAAATCATGCAAGTGACGAATTATTCACTCGAAAACAGTGTCGCAGTCGTCGATATCGGTGTCGCGTATGAAGAAGACACGGATAAAGTGGAGAAGGCGTTGAAAGAGATTGCGAAGACGGTCGAGGAGAAGTATCACGACTTGTTCATCGAACCAATTACGCTCGCTGGTGTGCAGTCGCTCGGACCGTCGGAAGTCGTCTATCGTCTCATGGCCGAAGTTCCACCGACACAACACTTCGCGGCCGGTCGGATTTTGCATAAAGAGTTGAAGGCCGGGCTAGATGAGCGCGGAATCGAAATCCCGTATCCGCGTACCGTCATGATGCCGCCAACCACAACGACTAAAGGAGCGCCGGAAAATGCAGGCTAAATCGTATGAGTTGAACGATTTTGTAGAAATGAAGAAACCGCATGCGTGTCAGACGAATCGCTGGCAGGTGACTCGGGTCGGAATGGATATTCGCATCAAGTGTCAAGGATGCGGGGCGAGCGTGCTCATGCCGCGTCGCGACTTTGATAAGCGATTGAAAAAAGTGCTTAAACAAGAGAACGCCGCTGAATAAGTGGCGTTCTTCTCTATGTTGCAACCGTGAGTTGCGGTTTAATCGAGGACTAACTATAATTGTGAAGGATGTGACGGTGTGGTGTACTGAACGTACCCACTCCACAGACGGATCAACATTTCCCGGGAAAGCCGGATGAGGAGGACATACAAGTGGGATTAACAGCAGGAATCGTCGGATTACCGAACGTCGGGAAATCGACATTATTTAACGCCATCACGCAAGCCGGTGTAGAAGCAGCAAACTATCCGTTCGCGACAATCGACCCGAACGTAGGGGTCGTCGAAGTGCCGGACGCACGTCTCGATCGGTTGACGGAACTCGTCAAACCGAAGAAGACCGTACCGACCGCATTTGAGTTTACAGATATCGCCGGAATCGTGAAAGGTGCGTCAAAAGGAGAAGGGCTCGGAAACAAATTCCTCGCCAACATCCGTGAAGTCGACGCGATTTGCCAAGTCGTCCGTTGCTTTGAAGACGACAACATCACGCACGTGGCAGGAAAAGTCTCGCCGATTGATGACATCACGACCATCAACCTCGAATTGATTTTGGCCGACCTTGAGTTGGTCGAGAAACGCATCACGCGCGTTCAAAAAATGGTCAAGTCGAAAGATAAGGGTGCACCTCAAGAACTCGAGGCACTCGAAATCGTTCAAGCCGTCCTCGAATCGGAGCGCCCGGCTCGCGTTGCCGAGTTGACAGAAGACCAGCTTGCGATCGTCAAACACTTCCAATTGCTCACGATGAAGCCGATGCTTTACGTCGCAAACGTCAGTGAAGACGAAGTGGCGGATGCCGATCAAAACCCATACGTCCAAGCAGTTCGTGAACACGCGGCGACAGAAGAGGCGAAAGTAATCGTCATCTGTGCCCGCATCGAAGAAGAAATCTCAGAGCTCGAACCAGAAGAGCGCCTTGAGTTCTTGCAAGACCTCGGCATCGAAGAATCAGGTCTCGATCAATTGATTCGTGCCGCTTACTCGACGCTCGGTCTCGCGACTTACTTCACGGCCGGTGAGAAAGAAGTACGCGCCTGGACGTTCAAGCAAGGCATGAAAGCCCCACAATGTGCGGGCGTCATCCACTCGGACTTCGAGCGTGGATTCATCCGGGCAGAAGTCGTCTCGTATGAAGACTTGTCAGCTGCCGGCAATATGACGACGGTCAAAGAACAAGGGAAACTCCGCTCAGAAGGAAAAGAATATGTCTTCCAAGATGGCGACGTCGTCACGTTCCGTTTCAACGTTTAAGCCATTTTACGGAAACGTATTGTAAAACGAACAGAAGTTTGATAGTATATTATGACGTGAGTAAAACATTTGTTTGCTCCTTGCTCCTACAACCGGTAGGAGCCGTTAGTCCAAGAGGAGGTGAAAGATAATGCGTAAATACGAACTTCTTTACATTATCCGTCCATCAGTTGATGAGGAAGCTAAGAAAGCTTTAATCGAACGCTTCAACAACGTCATCACTGAAAACGGTGGTACTGTTGATAAAACAACAGACATGGGTAAACGTCGTCTCGCTTACGAAATCAACAAGATGCGCGAAGGACACTACGTTCTTCTCAACATCACTGCTGAGCCTAAAGCGATTCAAGAAACAGAGCGTCTCATGAAGATCTCTGATGACGTTGTCCGTCAAATGACAACTAAAGACGAGCGTTAATTCTTAACGCTTCATATTGCGAAAGGGGAGCTTTGAGATGATTAACCGAGTTGTGTTAGTTGGTCGATTGACACGCGATCCAGAAATGCGTTACACGCAGAGCGGGATTGCCGTAACTCGCTTTACTCTCGCTTGCGATCGTCCATTCACTGGACAAGATGGGAAGCGCGAGGCGGACTTTATTGATTGTGTCGTTTGGCGCAAACAAGCAGAGAACGTGGCACAATATTTGAAAAAAGGCAGCATGGCCGGCGTAGACGGTCGCCTTCAAATCAGTAGTTACGAAGGTCAAGATGGCCAACGTCGTTACCGGGCAGAAGTCGTAGCCGATAGCGTACGCTTCCTTGAACCACGCGGTGCCTCAGGGCAACGTGATACAGCACCGGCTGGAGATGTCTTCGGTGGTGGTGAGTCAAGTGGGTCAGGATGGGGCGCAGCCGCTTCTTCGACTTCATCTCAGTCCTCGAACTCAAACAAAGGTTTTGAAGCTGACCCGTTCTCGGGTGGCGGAAAAATCGACTTATCGGATGACGATCTGCCATTTTGATCGCGTCGATTCGAAAACTAAACTAAAAAGGAGGTCTTCACATGGCACGTCGTCCAGGAGGTCGTCGTCGTCGTAAAGTATGTTTCTTTACGTCGAACAACATCACCCATATCGATTATAAAGACGTAGAATTGCTCAAACGCTTCGTTTCGGAGCGTGGTAAAATTCTTCCACGTCGTGTGACTGGTACTTCAGCGAAATACCAACGTCCACTTACTGTCGCTATCAAGCGCTCACGTCAAATGGCTTTGCTTCCATACGTTGCAGAGTAATTTTTGACACACGGCTTATCCCTCGGGATAGGTCGTTTTTTGTTTTCTGAGCCGATGTAGGAGTGTAAGTGAAACGGGCGGATATGGTATGATAGAGCAGAAACCATTTAGACATCATGGGTGGAACACCACTCATTTTAGGAGGCACACATGCACAGTGGTGAAGCAATAACATCAGTGAAGAACCAGTACGCGCGTCACGCCGTTCCATATGTGATTGGAATGTTGGTCGCGTTAGGATTGGCGTTCTACAGCATTGTGGCGGCAATCACCCTGTTCGTGGGCACGCTGATTTTTTTCATCTATCAGCAAGTGACGATTCGACGAGAGCGCAAGGCATGGGAACAATACGTTCATTCCTTGTCGCATCGGATTGAAGATGTTGGGAAAGAAGCGCTCACCGGCATGCCGATCGGGATTCTCGTCTTTGACGAAGCTCGTCGCATCAGCTGGTTCAATGAACAGTCTCGACTCATCTTTGAGCTCGAGATGGAACTCGGAATCTCGATTGACTCGATTCACTCGGCGTTCACCGAATTGATTGAGGAAGAAGAGGACGAGGCGACCATCGAAGTCGGAGACCGCGTTTATCGGGTCCTCTACAATAGGGAGTATCAGACACTTTACTTGTTCGATATGACGGACGAGGCAGAGATTGAACAAAAATACTCGGAAACACAGACGGTAATCGGCGTCTTATACTTAGACAACTATGACGAGATGTCGACCGCTGTGGATGAACAGGTCCGGAGTGAAATCAATCGACGTGTGACCGTCCTCTTGAACCAATGGGCTCAAAAATACCACATCTATATGCGTCGGACGGCAGCCGACCGCTTCTTTCTCGTCATGAACGAACGGACGCTCTCTGAACTCGAGAACAACCGCTTCTCGATTCTCGATGAGGTCCGCGAGGCGACGAAAGAGCATAAGATTCCGCTCACACTCTCCATCGGGATTGGTTGTGGAGAGACGACGTTGACGGAACTCGGCAACTTGTCGCAATCGAGTCTCGATTTAGGGCTCGGACGTGGCGGTGACCAGGTCGTCGTCAAGCGTCATAACGGGAAAGTCCGCTTTTTCGGCGGCAAGACGAACCCGACCGAGAAACGGACTCGGGTTCGAGCCCGCGTCATCTCGAACTCGATGCGCGATTTGATTCGCGAGTCGAGCCGTGTCCTCATCATGGGCCACAAAAACCCGGATATGGACTCGCTCGGCGCCTCGATCGGCATCATGAAACTGGCTGAATTCGTTGGACGCGAGGCGTACGTCGTCATCCCGGCCGGCGAGACGAGTGTCGGCATCCAACGTCTCGTCCATGAAGTCGAAAACGACGAAGACTTATATAGCCGTTTTTTGACAGAGTTCGAGGCTCAACCGCTTATCGACGAACAGACGCTCCTCGTCGTCGTCGATACGCACCGACCGTCGCTCGTCATCTCACGGGACATTTTGGACCGGGCGGAACGAGTCGTCGTTATCGATCACCATCGCCGCGGCGAGGAGTTCATCGAGGATCCGGTCCTCGTCTATATGGAGCCGTACGCGTCATCGACGTGCGAACTCGTGACGGAGTTGATCGAGTATCAGGCCGGGACGCGCAAGCTATCGATTTTAGAGGCGACGTCGCTCCTCGCAGGTATGGTGGTCGACACGAAAGGATTTACCCTGCGGACGGGGTCGCGGACGTTCGACGCCGCTTCCTTCCTTCGGATTCAAGGGGCAGACACCGTGCTCGTCCAACACTTCATGCGTCAAGACCTTGAATCGTATATCGAACAGTCCCATATACTCGAAAACACGGATATTTATTCCGATGGTATGGCGATCGCCGTCGCTTCGGATGATGAAGTGCATCATCAAGTGTTGATTGCCCAATCCGCTGACCAACTCCTCAATATGGAGGGCGTTAAAGCGTCGTTCGTCATCGCCATCTTGCCAGACGGCCGGACCGGCATCAGTGCTCGTTCGCTCGGCGACGTCAACGTCCAAGTCATCATGGAGATGCTGGACGGGGGCGGCCATTTGACGAACGCGGCGACGCAATTGAACGTGAGCCGGGAACAGGCGAAGACGTTATTACAAGAAGCGATTGATCATTATATGACAGACGAAACAGAGGGAGAGGATTCTGAATGAAAGTCATTTTAAAAGTAGATGTTAAAGGTCAAGGTAAAGCTGGTGACGTGAAAGACGTC
Source organism: Exiguobacterium sp. s26 (assembly GCF_018618235.1). Taxonomy (NCBI): domain Bacteria; kingdom Bacillati; phylum Bacillota; class Bacilli; order Caryophanales; genus Exiguobacterium; species Exiguobacterium sp. s26. The sequence goes on from NZ_JACSLS010000014.1 coordinate 26,413, forward strand.
GCGGACGCTTACGCAAAGAACGTACTCTTTAAAAAGAACTTGGCGGTCGAAGCGACACCGGGTAACTTGAAGGCGTTCGCCGCGAAAGAGCGACGCGCTGAAGAAGCGGCCGAAGAAGAATTGAAGCAAGCCCAACAGTTGAAGGACAAGCTTGAAAAAGAGACGATCGTCGTCAAGACGAAGTCAGGTGAAGGCGGTCGCGTCTTCGGATCGGTCACGAGCAAACAAATCGGTGAGGCGTTGAAAGGAATGGGCTACAAGATCGACAAGCGTAAAATCGAGCTTGAACACCCAATCAAAGCGCTCGGGTTCACGAAAGTGCCGGTGAAGTTGCATCATGACGTCACGGCTTCGTTAAACGTTCATGTTCAAGAAGCGTGAAGGTGAGGTAGACAACGTATGAGTGATGCGATTCAAGTCAACACCCCGCCACATAGCGTCGAAGCGGAACAAGCTGTCCTTGGGGCCGTCATCCTCGATTCTGACCGGCTGATTACGGCCTCGGAACGGGTCGACCCGGACGACTTTTATCGTGTCAGCCATCAACGGATTTTTGAGGCGATGCTGAAGATTAACGACCGCGGCGAACTCGTCGATTTGGTCACGCTCAGTTCGGAGCTTCAAGCCCAAGGCATTCTCGATGAAATCGGTGGATTGAACTATTTGGCGGAAATCGCCGAAGCGGTTCCGGCCATCGGCAACATCGGTTATTATTTGAACGTCGTCGACCAAAAGGCGGCGTTACGCCGCTTGATTCGGACTGCGACGAATATCGTCTCGGACGGCTATGAACGCCAAGATGAGGTCGATGCTGTCCTGTCAGACGCCGAGCGGAACATTTTAAAAGTCTCGCAACGTAAAGGGCAGTCAAGCTTCCATCCGATCGGCTCGGTCTTATCGGACGCCTACTCGACGATTGAAAAACTGCACCAATCGAGCGGCGAAATCACCGGTATCGCGACCGGGTTCAGCGATCTCGACAAGATGACGGCCGGTTTCCAACGCAACGACCTCATCATCGTCGCGGCCCGTCCTTCCGTCGGGAAGACGGCCTTCGCCTTGAACATCTCGCAAAACGTGGCCGTCCGTACCGGCGAGAACGTCGCCATCTTCAGTTTGGAGATGGGTGCCGAGCAGCTCGTCATGCGGATGCTCTGTGCGGAAGGCAATATCGATGCCCAGCGTCTACGGACGGGACGGCTCGAGGCCGAGGACTGGGGGCGACTCTCGCTCGCCATGTCGTCACTGTCACAAGCCGGTATCTATATCGATGATACGCCGGGTCTTCGCGTCAACGAGATTCGGGCGAAGTGCCGCCGCTTGAAACAAGAGCACGGCCTCGGCATGATCATGATTGACTACTTGCAGCTCATCGTCGGGAACGGCAAGCCGGGCGAGAACCGGCAACAAGAAGTCTCGGAAATCTCGCGTACGCTCAAAGCAATCGCGCGTGAGCTTCAAGTGCCGGTCATCGCCTTGTCACAGCTCTCACGTGGTGTTGAGAGCCGTCAAGACAAGCGGCCGATGATGTCGGATATCCGGGAATCCGGGGCGATTGAGCAAGATGCCGATATCGTCGCGTTCTTGTACCGGGATGACTATTACGACAAAGAGAGTGAAGACGCCAACACGATCGAGATCATCATCGCCAAGCAGCGTAACGGTCCGACGGGGACGGTCAAACTCTCGTTCCGAAAAGAATATAACAAGTTCGTCAACATGGAGACGCAAGCCTTTGCGCCACCGATGTAGGACGAATGATTCTGCCAGGCGACGTCTCATGACGTCGCCTTTTTGGTCGGTCTTTAGACCTAAACGTATCTTGATTTTGAAGAATTCCATCATTGAACGAGAAATGACACGTCAATAACGAACGAAAGGTTACAACTTAAAAATATCGTTCGGTATTAGGTTGACTTTCAACAAGAGCAAGTGTACACTTACGGATGGTTTGAATAGAACGTTTATCTACAAGGAGGATTCATTATGTCATCAGTAGTCGTAGTGGGAACGCAGTGGGGCGATGAAGGTAAAGGGAAAATCACGGACTTCTTATCGAAGCAGGCCGAGGTCGTCGCGCGTTATCAAGGGGGAGACAACGCTGGTCATACAATCGTCTTCAACGATACGAAGTATAAACTTCACTTGATTCCATCGGGGATCTTCTACTCGGACAAAACATGTGTCATCGGGAACGGGATGGTCGTCAATCCGAAATCGCTCGTCACGGAGCTCGCGTATTTGCATGAGCGCGGTGTGAGCACGGATAACCTCCGCATCTCGAACCGGGCCCACGTCATTTTGCCGTATCACCAGTTGCAAGACAAGCTCGAAGAGGACGCGAAAGGCGACGCCAAAGTCGGGACGACACTCAAAGGGATCGGTCCTTGCTACATGGACAAAGCGGCGCGCATCGGGATTCGCATCGCCGACCTGCTCGACAAAGAAGTGTTCGCCGAGAAGCTCAAGACGGTCCTCGCGATTAAAAACCGCATGTTCGTGAAGATGTACGAAGTCGATGCGATCGAATTCGATGATATCTTTGAAGAATACTATGCGTACGGCCAACAGTTCGCCAAGTACGTGTGTGATACATCGGTCGTGTTGAACAACGCGCTCGACGAAGAACAGAAAGTGCTCTTCGAAGGCGCGCAAGGTGTGTTGCTAGACATCGACCACGGGACGTACCCGTTCGTCACATCATCGAACGCGGCTTCAGGCGGCGTATCGAGCGGTGCCGGTATCGGTCCATCGAAGATCCATCACGTCGTCGGCGTCTGTAAGGCGTACACGTCACGCGTCGGAGACGGCCCGTTCCCGACCCAACTTGACGATGAGATCGGTCACACGATCCGTGAAGTCGGAAAAGAGTACGGTACGACGACAGGACGTCCGCGTCGCGTCGGTTGGTTCGACTCGGTTGTCGTCCGCCACTCGCGCCGCGTCAGCGGCATCACAGACCTTTGCCTCAACTCGATTGACGTGTTGACAGGTCTTGAGACACTCAAGATTTGTACGGCATATGAGTTCGAAGGCAAGCTCCTCGACGAGTACCCACCGAACTTCCGCGTGCTCGAACAGTGCAAGCCGGTGTTCGAAGAGCTCCCAGGCTGGACAGAAGACATCACAGGCATCCGCAAGTTCGAAGACTTGCCGGTGAACGCACAGAACTACGTCAAGCGCATCGAAGCGTTGACGGGTATCGAATTGTTGACGTTCTCGGTCGGACCGGCACGTGAGCAGACGGTCATCTTGCGTGACATTTACGAAGCATAAGACAGAGAGCCCTCGTGGCTCTCTTTTCATTTCCACGGAAATGGACCACGCTTTCTAACCTATAGAAAAAGAGTTACAATGTAGACATGTACGTTTAACGATAAGAGGAGGACTCACTGAATGGATCGTACGATTTTAGTGGTAGATGACGAACAACCAATTGCAGATATATTGAAGTTTAAGCTTGAAAAAGAAGGATACCAAGTCCACGTCGCATATGACGGGGAAGAGGCGCTCGTGAAAGTCGAAGAAGTCAAACCGGATTTGATTTTGCTCGACATCATGCTGCCGCTCAAAGACGGCATGGAAGTGTGCCGTGAAGTCCGTAAGAAGTACGACATGCCAATCATCATGTTGACGGCGAAAGACTCTGAGATCGATAAAGTGCTCGGACTTGAGCTCGGTGCCGACGATTACGTCACAAAGCCGTTCAGCTCACGCGAGCTTTTGGCCCGCGTCAAGGCGAACATGCGCCGTCACGCAACGGCTCCGGCCCCAGAGACGAAAGGTGCCAACGACAACGATATCGTGATCGGTGATTTGACGATTCATCCGGATTCGTACATGGTCACGAAACGGGAAGAGAAAATCGAATTGACACACCGTGAGTTCGAGCTCATCCATTACCTCGCCCAAAACATCGGGCAAGTCATGACGCGGGAGCATTTGCTCCAGACGGTGTGGGGCTATGACTACTTCGGCGATGTCCGTACGGTCGATGTGACGGTCCGACGTTTGCGCGAAAAAGTCGAAGACAATCCATCGACGCCGACGTATATCATCACGCGCCGTGGTGTCGGGTACTATTTAAAAGCAGGAGAAGAAGACTAAACGATGAAACGGACGAACTTCTTTAAATCTATCCAGTGGAAGCTCGTCGTCATCTATGCGCTGCTCATTCTTGTTGCGATGCAAGTCATCGGAGTGTACTTCGTACGCTCCCTCGAACGACAATACATCAACAACTTCTCGCAGTCGCTCGTCGATCGAGCCAACCTTCTGAGCTATAACGTCAGTGAAGGAATCGCATCGAACGGTGGTGACTCGACCTCGGACCAGCAGTTGAACCAGGTACTGGATCAACTGCTGTCTGAGTTTACGGAGAGCACGACGCTAGCTGACGACATTCGCGAAGTCCAGATTATCGACACGAACAGTGTCGTCCGGGCGACGTCGAACCCGAACAACCAGAGTCTCGTCGGACAACGGACGGCGAACTCGTTCATTCAAAAATCATTCGCGACGAGCGGGGCGCAAGAGACGCTCGTCTATGAAGACTCGAACGAACGCATGCGCGTCGTCGCCGTTCCGGTCAAATCAGAAGTCGATGGGACGACGACCGGTATGATTTATATCGAGGCGTCGATGCAATCCATCTACAATCAGATGGAACAAGTGACCCGGATCCTCGCGACCGGGACGCTCATCGCCCTCATCATCACGTCGATTCTTGGGATTTTGCTGTCACGGACGATTACGCGACCGATTGCGGATATGCGTCGTCAAGCCGTCGAGATGCGAAAAGGAAACTTCTCGCGGAAAGTTAAAGTCTATTCCGACGACGAGGTCGGTCAACTCGCCTATTCGTTCAACGAATTAACCGATGAGCTGATGGAAGCGAATGCCACGACCGAGGCCGAGCGACGCCGCTTGACGAGCGTCCTCGAGAACATGTCAGATGGGGTCGTCGCGACGGACCGCTCGCTTCGGGTCATCTTGATGAACGACCAGGCCCGTGACATGATTGGGCTCGCCGAAGAAGAGGCGATGGGTGCGAACCTACAGAACCTGCTCGAGTTTGACGATGAGATCGTCATCCCGGAAGACGGGACGATGCCGCCGAAACTGATCGACCTCAGTACGGACGAAGAGCTGTTCCTCGTCCGCGCCTACTTCTCGCCGATTCAAAAGCATAGCGGACCGATCACCGGTCTGATCGTCGTCTTGCACGACGTGACCGAGCAAGAACAAGTCGAGCAAGACCGCCGTGAGTTCGTCGCGAACGTCAGCCACGAGCTGCGGACGCCGCTCACGACGATGCGGAGTTACCTCGAAGTGCTCGCGGAAGGCGCATATAAGGACGACGAGCTCGCCCCGCGCTTCCTCGAGACGACACAAAACGAGACGGAGCGGATGATCCGCCTCGTCAACGACTTGTTGCAACTGTCGAAGATGGACAGCAAAGAGTATACGATGCAAAAAGTGAAGTTCGATTTTATCCAGTTCTTCAACGATATCATCGAGCGACATGAGATGACGAAAGGTGAGACGATTCAGTTCCGCCGTAAGCTCATGAAGCGTCGCGTATACGTCCATGCCGATCAAGACAAGATGACGCAGGTCATCGATAACATCATCACGAACGCCGTCAAGTTCTCGCCGGAAGGTGGGACGATCACGTTCCGGACGATGCTCCGTGCCAAACGGCTCGTCATCGGCATTAAAGATGAAGGAGTCGGTATCCCGAAATCGAACTTGAAAAAAATCTTTGAACGGTTCTATCGGGTCGATAAGGCCCGGGCCCGCAATATCGGTGGGACCGGACTCGGTCTATCAATCGCCAAAGAAGTCGTTTCCGCCCATGGCGGCGACATCTGGGCCGAGAGTGAGTTCGGACGTGGGACGACGATTTACTTCACCATCCCGTTCGATACGATCGTGGAGGTGAATGACTGATGGAACGACCACGCTTCTTGGCGAAGCCAGAACTAGTGAAATCGCTCGTCTTGCTCACCTTGATCGTCACGTCCATCGTCCAAACGGTCATCCTTTGGGATTACCATCCGAAGTATCAGTCGGTCCAATCGGAGACGCAAGTCGCGACGGTGGATGAGTCGTTGCAGCGCCAGGCGCGTCAAGTCATCGTGCCGGCCCAAACGGTCGTCCATGAGAATAACGCCGTCTTTGCCACGAAGAACACGCCGAAGCAGATCATGCGCGTCATCCGGGAATCGTTCGAAGCGAGCGAGTTCAAACCACTCGCCGTCAAGAACGTCCCGAGTTTGTATGCGGGCGTCGACGAGGCCGTCGAACTGATTTTACCGGAAGCGTATTATGCGGACACGCTCAGCTACATGCTCCCGGGCTCATACAGCCTGTCCGGGAAAGTGCCGCAGCGCGCCCTCATCTTCATGAAGGACGACACGTGGCGCATCCGTACCATCATGAGCGACCAGTCGCTCTGGGAAGGCCGCTTGTCGAAAGTCGGCCAAGGGGACGTCAACAGCCTGTTCTTGAAAGATTCGGACCGGGCGATGCGACGTGTCACGTACACGGATGAACGCGTTAACTATATCCCGGTCGTCGGACCAGAGATGAATGAGCTGTTCGCCTATGACGTATCTCAAATTCAAATCTCGGCGCGCCTCGACTGGATGCGCGATACGTTCTTCCCGGGTGACCCGAACGTGCAGGAAGTCGATCCGGCCAGCTCTGTTGGCGCCCTCACGAACGGGGTTAGCGTCGCCGAGTACGATGCGAACCTGAACGCGAGCCGCTACCGTAACTTGTCGCGCAATAGCACGGAACAAGAGTCGGTCATCGGGCTCGACACGATCGTCGAGTTCGTCAACTTCCACGGAGGTTGGGTCGATGAGACGTCGGAGAGCCAAGGGTTGTCGCTTCGCTTCGATGCGATTACCCCGGCCAATCAAGGGTTTGAGACGACCGTGTTCCGGTTTCACGTGAACGGTTTCCCGGTGTTCAGTCAACGGGAGGCGTTCATCAACAACGACGCCGTCGATTTGTCGACGCTGCGTGTCGAGAACGACGGGACGCAAGTCCGATCGATCACCCGGCACCATCTCGAAATCGATCGTTTGATCTCGGTCGGGACGACGCAGCTCGCGGATGGACAAGATGTGGTTGATACGCTCGTCAACGCAGGACGATTTGAAAACGTGACCGAGATTCGTCTCGGCTATGAGATTGAATACAATGAAGACACGAGCCGTTACGTCACGTTCTCCCCGAACTGGTTCGTTCGGGAAGCCGGAAGATGGATTCCATTCGATCAACCGGAGGACTGGACAGAAAGGATGATGTATCGTGGACTGGAGTAAAGCGAAAACGATTCTCCTCTTCGCCTTCCTCGCGCTGAACATCTACCTGTTGTTCCAGCTCTTGACGGAAACGTGGGCGACGGAGGTCGTGACGAACGACAATACGTCAATCGCGCAAATCTTGGACCAGCGCAACGTCGATGCGTCGAAGTTGCCACGGATGGGTCGGGACATCGGCTATTTGACGGGATCGTCGGAACAGATGTCGGCCTCGATGATCACGCAGAATCGGGAAGCCCAACTGGCGACGACACTCGACAACATGCAGCTCGAAGTCGAGCTCAAACAGCCCGTCCCACTCGATCAAAACGATTTGCGGACGACCGCGGCGACGTTCGTCTCAGAGTACGTCCCGTTCGGTTCCGAATATGCGTACTGGCGATATGACGCCGAGACGCGTCAAGTCGCTTTCGTACAGATGTATGAAAATAATAAAATTTTCTCGAACCCCGAAATCAACGGGGAGACGGAACAGTACATCGGTCCGTCGCTTTTATTGCTTCAACTGAACGAAGCGTTCGAAGTGACCGACTATAAACAACGTCATTTGACGAACTTGTCCTCGAAGTCGCAAGACGATCTCGTTTTGACGGCGAGCGAGGCGATCTCGCAACTCGCGGCCCGGAAATACTTCCAGCCGAATCAAGAGATGCGAGCCATCAATACAGGCTTCTATAGCCTGCCGCTCGACAGTTCCGGCAGCCTGATTATCATGCCGCCGCTCTGGGCGATCACGATTGACGAGGACGCCTACTTCGTCAATGCGATTGACGGGACCGTCGAACGGGTCGAATTTGATTCAGAAGAATGAAAGGAGTGATCGAGTGACTTTACGCTATAGTGTGCTTGCGAGCGGTTCGACCGGAAACGCCCTCTACATTGAGACGGAACGGGCGAAATTGCTCGTCGACGCCGGATTGACCGGGAAGGCGATGCAACAACGCATCACCGAAATCGGCCGATCGTTTGACGGTATCGATGCACTGCTCGTCACGCATGAGCACTCCGACCATATTAAAGGTGTCGGGATTCTCGCTCGAAAGTACAATTTACCGATTTACGCGAACGCGAAGACGTGGGACGCGATGGAATCCTTGATTGGGAAGGTCGACCCGGCCTTGAAGTTTCACTTTGAGGTAGGCGAGATTAAACAGTTCGGGGATATCGAGATCGAGTCGTTCAACGTCAGCCATGACGCGGCCGACCCGATGTTCTACCAGTTCGCCCATGACGGCAGACGCCTCGCCCATATCACCGACACGGGTTATGTGTCCGACCGGATGAAAGGTGTCATCCGCGGGGCCGATGACTTTATTTTCGAATCGAACCACGACGTCTCGATGCTCCAGATGGGACGTTACCCGTGGAGCGTCAAGCGCCGGATACTCGGGGACTACGGTCACGTCTCGAACGAAGACGCGGCCATCGCGATGAGCGAGGTCATCGGGGATCAGACGAAACGGATTTATTTGGCTCACCTCAGTAAAGATAACAACATGAAAGAGCTCGCTCAAATGAGCGTCTCGCAAACACTCGGGACGCGTGATGTCGACCTCGGTCGCATCAAATTGTGCGATACCGACCCATCGACCCCCACTTCGCTCGTTTCTTTATAAGCGAACTTGGGAAAAGACAGATAACACACTGTCTTGAAGGGGGGACGCGTCGTGAATGAAGAGAGACACCATGAGTATGAACCTCAAGACGTCGAACCTTTAGAGCACGAAGCAGATACAATGAACGATGTAAAACCGACGTACCCATCTCGTAGCGAGTGGCGCCCGAAGCAAGAAGAACATGTGCGCCATAAGCCACGAGTGAATTTAAAACCGTTGTTACTCGGAGGGGTTGGCGGATTCTTAGGAGCGGCTTTGTTCTTTTTGGCGATGATGCTCTGGGATTCCCCAACCTCTCGTTTTGTGACGAATGAACTGATTCGGACGGAACAAGCCGTCACTGTCACGGAATCTGACATCACGAGCGCTGTGACGGGCGCTAAGACGTCCGTCGTCAGCATTACGAACATCCAGCGGGCGTTCACCTCGGACTCGCAGTGGGAGGCCGGAGCGGGCTCTGGTGTCATCTATAAGGTCGACGGCGACACGGCGTATATCGTCACGAACTTCCATGTCATCGAAGAAGCGGATGAGATCAACGTCGCGTTTTCTGATGGACAAGTCGCTTCGGCGACGATTCTCGGAGAAGACCCGCTCAATGATTTGGCTGTCGCATCGGTCAAACTGCCGGCCAATATCGACGTCGCCCCGATTGCCCTCGGGGACTCGACCGTGCTCCAGGCAGGCGAGACCGTCATGGCGATTGGGAATCCGCTCGGCGTCTTTTCAAACTCGGTCACCCGTGGTATCGTCAGTGGTGTCGAACGCACCGTGCCGGTCGATACGAACAGTGACGGCCTCATGGATTATAACGCCGAGGTCATCCAGACCGATGCAGCCATCAACCCGGGTAACTCCGGCGGGGCACTCATCAACATCCGCGGCGAGCTCGTCGGCATCAACTCGATGAAAATCGCCGAGGCGAGCGTCGAAGGGGTCGGCTTCTCGATTCCCGTCAACGTCGCGTTGCCGGTTATCGATATGCTCGAGCGTGATGGGGAAGTGACGCGGGCCCAGCTTGGTGTCACGATTCAAGAAGTCATCGCCGTACCGGGTAACGTCCGGGAAGAGTATGGGATTAGTTTTGATAACGAAGACGGGGTGTTCGTCGAGGCAATCACGCCCGGCAGTCCAGCCGAAGAGGCGGGCCTCCGCGTCGGTGACGTCATTGTCAAAATCGGCGACCGTGACATCAAACGTTACGTCGATTTGCGAGACGCCCTGTACCGAGACGCCACGGTTGGGGATAAGGTCACGATTGAATATACACGACGCGGCAAGGCAGACAAGACCGAGGCCACATTAACTGAAGCAACCTAAAGGAGCGGCGACGCTTCTTTTTTAAGGAGGAAACATTGTGGAAAAAAAAGTATGCAAGGAACATGTTGAAATCGCTTTAGATATCATTGTCGATGAGACGGGGGAATACCCGTTGCTCGAAGAACTATCCACAAGTGGACAAGTGACATGTGAGTTCTGCGATGCCGACGCAACATATGTTGTGTCAAGCAAAAAATGATTATCAACATGTGGATTTGTGGATAACTCTGTGGATAACCCTATGGATAACTCCAAAAAAACTGTGGAAAAAGGAAGAATTGGATGAATATTTCAATTATCACGGTCGGCAAACTAAAAGAGAAGTATTTGAAACTAGGGATTGCCGAGTACACAAAACGCCTGTCGGCCTATGCGAAAGTGCAGGAAATCGAGGTCGCAGACGAGAAAGCGCCCGAGCATTTGAGTGAAGCGGACATGATTCTAGTAAAACAAAAAGAAGGCGAGCGGATTTTGGCGAAAATCAGTCCGGACACGCATGTGATTGCCTTGGCCATCGATGCCAAACAACGAACGAGCGAAGAGTTCGCCCGCGAGCTCGACAACTTGGCGACGTACGGGAAGAGCAAAATCGCGTTCGTCATCGGCGGCTCGCTCGGCTTATCGGATGACGTCATGAAACGTTCGGACGACACGATCTCCTTCTCGAAGATGACGTTCCCGCATCAATTGATGAAGCTTGTCTTGTGCGAGCAGATTTATCGGGCGTATCGGATCAACAGGAATGAGCCTTACCATAAATAAATGAAGTCTAATAAAAGGTTGATGAGCTAATGCTTATCAACCTTTTATTTTGTTCTTAAGACACTTTTAAATAGAGATTAAGATTCTAATACAGACTTATTTCTTGTATCCAATTTAAAAAGGATTGTAGATAATTAGTTTCGAATTTACAATATAGATAAAAATCATCAATAAATGGTATTTTTTATAATAAATCATTTTTAAACGTAGAGGAGCCTTCCATAATGGAATCAAAACGAGAGCGAACGACACGACGAACATCATTTTTTCAAAGATACTTAATCCCAATCACAATCGTTTCGTCTGTAGTTGTATCTGGTACAGTCGGGTACTTTGTCAGCCACTTCAACACGAAAGAATCGTTTGCTCAAGCGGAGATGCAATCTCGTGTCGACGATATGCAAGTAGAATCTGTCACAACTATCGAAAAAGAAGTACCGCGAATCATTAATGATTTAAAAGAATATGATAAAGATTTAAATGAGCTCGTCCAACAAGTCGATTGGTTGAAGCAAAATATGATTCCTGTCCGTGACGGATTGGAGTATATCAATTCAGCGACGTTTGTCATTTCAGGAATTAACAATGTGGTAAGCCATCCGATGTTAAGCAAAGTAACTACTCATTTAAGTACTGCTAACAGCACATTAAATGAAGTGGATGCCGTTGTATTTCGACTAGGGCACTTATCGGATATCAAACAAGAGATGGGTAAGACACGCGAACGAGTCAATCAATTATATGAGACCTATCAAACCGAGAATGATCCAGCATTACTTTTAGAGATGGAGCGCGAATTGGATACTGAACTTGTGTATCAAATTGAAGATGCTCGAACCGCAACGATTGAAGCGAGGGAAGCCCTAGAATCATCTACCAAAGTCATTTTAGCAGCAAACTATGCAAACTCTACTTATCAAAAGGTCAAAAATACGAGTGGAAAAGCCATCGAGAAACTACAATTTTGGAAAGAGGAAAAAAACGAAAATAAAATTGATCAAGATGAATTTGATCGAATTGAAAAAGAACTTGCGGATTCGAGGGAGCGTCTGAAAGATCTGCCTGAGGAAATGGCCGAGCGATCAAAAGAAACGATTTCATCCATCAATGAAGTGAAAACGGAGCTTCAAGTAGTAAGGTTGGCTGAAGTGATTCAAGCAGATTAAAAATGATTGAAGTTGCTAACAGGGGATAAAATTGAACGTGACTGCAGGCGTAATTACACTCCATTCTAATCTAGAGATTCTTATAAAAAAGGACCGGCTAGACTGACCTAGCTATATGAGACACTAATAAAAACACCTTGATTAGGCTGCCGCCACACCATATTTTATCGGTGTGAGGTAGCCTAAT
>NZ_JACSLS010000015.1:0-35648 GCF_018618235.1 Exiguobacterium sp. s26
GCAAAAACACCTCCGATGCTAGCACTTTTTTAAAGTGTACCACTGCGAAGGTGTTTTTATATTGTCTCAAAAATTTAGGTTAGCCCACAAGTGCTTAGTGACGACTTTAAATTTTTTTAAGGCATATATTTATATATAGTTAAACTTTAATGGGCACCATATGATTAAAATTTGAAAATTAATCTGCAGACCGCTCCACGTGAATGATTGCCTCGAACGATACGTATATGATCCCATCCCGCTGATTGGCCAGTTCGACGGTCCGCTCCATGTAATTCGTCCGGTGCACAAACCCCTTGAATCGTTTCATCTCCCGATCCTCCACATATTTCACCTCCACCATATCCCCGCTGAAGATCGCGTCATTCAGCACATTCTCATAGACCGATAGGATCTGTTCATCGACATTGGGCATCTCGATCTTTTGGATTTCCTTATAGTACTTCGTCAGCAGCGCCTTGTGTTCGGGCATGAGGAACGGGATCCATTTCAGCTCACCCCGATCGCGATACATCGTCATAAAAATCACCCTCCTAATAAAACGAACGTTTGTTCTTATTTTATACCCAATTTGTCTCGTTTGAACAGCCTTTTTCGTGATCGGTGATTCGTGCGTCCTGTTTCCGTACTCTAGCTCGCTGGTCGTCGGTGCAAGGGACGTCAAAAAAATGACGCGCCCTCCAGTCCGTCTTCCTTCGCTTTAGGCTCAAAGCAAGGCTTTTCGCTCGTTGGCTACGGAAGCCTGGACTTATGTGCGCTCTACGCATTATTTTGAGGCTCTCCCTGCAGTCGCCCTTGCACCGTCTCCCGACGCTCGCTTCGTTTCCGTCAACAGGACGCACAACGGTGTTCGTTCTGAGGACAGCTTTTCTATCTGAAAGGGGACAAACCATCATGGAACTATCCGCCATCATCGAGGTCATCCGTATCAAACAAGAGGTTCGCGAGGAAATGGTCGCCCTCGAGCACGCCATCATCCATTCGCCGGACAGCGCCCGACAAATCGGGTCATCGTTCATCGGGGACGACGACCGCGAGGTGTTCCTCGTCATCATGTTGAACACGAAGAACCGGGTCATCGGCGTCCACCGAGCGCACGTCGGTAGCGTCAACTCGAGTGTCGTCCACCCACGGGAAGTCTTCAAATGCGCCATCCTGAACAACGCCTCATGCCTCATCGTCTGCCACCAACATCCGAGCGGGGACCCGACCCCGAGCCGGGAGGACATCCTCGTCTCCGAACGGTTACATGAAGCGGGCGACCTCATCGGCATCCCGGTGCTCGACCATCTCATCCTCGGTACGGACGAGTCATACGTCAGCATGAAACAGCGAGGTTACATGGGTTGAACGGAATGGAGTGGGGCCTGGGGACCGGTCCCGGTCCGTCCGGTAAGGGCAAGGACGAAAAACGTGCGTTTTTCTTTGACGAGCCGGGCGACTCGCGTTGCTCTCGCCTGGATCCGTGGGGCAGGATCCGGAAAAGGGGCGTTTTCGTATGACGAAAACGAGATGGTTCGTGTGTGAAGATTGGACGTTGTTTTGGTCTGTCTCGTAAGAAGATTGTTTGATGAAATAGCAGAAGTGAAAACACGGTTTGTTTATTGAAAATGACCATGTTTTCTAAACAAGCCCTAGGGCTTGTTTGAAACAACACCAGGACTTACGTGAAATTAGGCGAGATGTTGCCTGCGTGGATGCGAGGTATCATTGAGCTATCAAATGGAGAGGATGATTCAGATGGACAGCTACCAACTAGATCAACAGACGATGGACGAGATGACGGAGGTGTTGCTTCGACGCCTTCCTGACCGGCTTCAAGAAGATTTTGACGACTTAAAACTTGTGAGCATGGATCTTCTTTGTGACGTGAAGGAAGGAGAACGCTTGACCCACCTCACCGTCTTTTTCAATACCAATATGATTCGACGAAATCGTCGTACATAAGAAAAAAGAATCATTGTATATATGTAGATTTGTATACGTGTATACATGTATATGTGTATACATTTTTTAAAAATCTTCATTTCTGTAGGCTCATGAACAAGGACTGAACTGGCTCTGGAGGGGGGATCGTTCTATAGCGAAGCGGAAGGGGGAGACGTGATGGACGAGGGGCTGCTTGATGACTATGCGTTCGCGGGATTGGATCCGTTCGTCCAGACCGTGTTCTCGGAACTGATGGAACATCCCAAGTGGATGCGTGTCGTCGACAAGGAACATTACGTCGAGAAGGTCGTCCGGTTCGATGACGGACGGAACTCTCCTTACTTCCGCATAATGATCCATCTGGATGCAGAAGAGCGTCCGATCAAGAGAGTATACCTATATGGGACATGGGTGGTGGCAGATGGGGACGTCAGTTTCGTCGTCTCAGAGCTATCCAAGAGTGTATTCGAATATGAGGTGATGCATGTCCATTGGCTCATCAAGTATCGGTTCGAGGATTGGGGAGTCTCTGAGGACGGGGCATGGGAGAAGGAATGGTGATCCGGGCTCATGCGTGAGCGTCTAACGCCTTGTGGCGAAGTCGCTCATCGCACCGCTGCCCCCCTGACGGCCCGATAACAAGAGCTGCTTTAAAACGCATCTCTATGTTCCTGGCCCTTTCTGACGGGAGGCACGGGGCGTAAGGACAACGTCAAAATCAAGAGCGTGGTCGTGTCTAACGCCACGCAAGGAACACCATTCAGCCGAATGGTGTTTTTGTTTGGAAGCCCCATTCACTGATGTCTGATCAATTTGAAATTGATTAAGGTACCACCTTACTTTAATACGACGAAAAAGTTAGGAGTTAAAGTAGAAGAATTGTTAAGTCTCAGTTATACGTAAAGGATGCACATCTTAAAGAGCATCATGAAATGACGTGCCCAGTTTTGGATGAGCACGTCAGTAAAAAGTAACCTTATAAGTAGTCTAGATGTCTAAATAAATGAAACACGTCTCAGTACATGTAGATTTTCAATAAACTATTCAATTAGAAAATTATATTTTGAATTAGAAGAACACTTTGCCAATTTATCAAAAAGTTCAAAATTATCATTCGATGTACCTTTAGTAATATACAAACCTTCTCGTACAAAAGTCATTTCGAGCTGAGGCATATTATAATACAGTTCTTCCGGATATTCTCCTGTGTCTTTAACTAAATGAAAACGATCGTTACTATTAATAAAATCTATCAATTCAGGGCTTTGTCCATTTGCTGATCCAATAATTGTATCTAGATGGCCCATGACTTGATCATAGCTTCGAAGTTTTAAGTATGGCTTGTCTTCACGAAGTACATCATTTTGAAGGAACTGAAGGAAATTTACTAATTCTCTTCGATAAAATGTATTTGATTCAGTAGAAGTGACTGTGACTTCCGTTTTAAAGTTCTGCTTCTGCATGTGGGCAAACATTTTTTGTAGTAATTCATCATTTGAAGTCATTAAAATTTCCTCCTTTAATATCAACTAAACAATAGAGACATTAAATACGCCCCAAGATTTTTTCGAATTGATAATATCCTCAAACAGGTCTTTAGAGCCGCATAAATGTTCGACGTAAAGACCACTGTCTGAGTAATTTAACAGGATGTGAGAGTCTCGTTTTTTAGAAGTTAATACATATTGCTTTAAAATATGAAGTCTATTCATAAAATGAAGCTCGAGTATTGCTCTCAACTCAAAAAAATTCATTGGATCAGAGAAATCAGCGATGTCACCATTAAATCCTTCGAGAGTAAGGCTTGGGTCTCTCACTACAAACGCTGACAGATAAGAGACGAAAGATGAAAATGCTGCAGCGTCCATGCCGTTAACTTCCATGTCACGAACTAGAATACGTTGATCCATAGAACCCCCCCCTATTCAAAGTGATTAAATTTTTGTTGAACTTGCTGAGTGACGACTTTGTTAATAATTGCCGACAAAGTAATTATATTATAGAAAATGAACATTTATTTAATTTATTAAAATTTTTTATTGAAACCGTTCGATGAATTAATGTCAAAGTAATTGCGTTTCAGAGGAAATACAAGTCAATTATAAGACCCGTGTTCAAATGAGGTATTAAGAAAGATTGTTAGGCAAACCGTATGATGAAAGTGACATTATTATATATTTTGATAAAATAATTTTTATAGATATGTAAAGTTGAAGGAGTTTGAGGTATGGGGAAAATTTATGGTTATGTACGCGTTTCTGTCGTAAAACAAGATTTGGATGCTCAAATTAGTTTGCTTAAAGAAAATGATGTCGAAGAACGCAATATTTTTGCGGATATCCGACCAGTAACAAATGAAGCACAGAGTCAATTGCATCAACTTCTTCAAGAAGTCAAAGCTGGAGATATGATCATGGTGAAGCAATTGGATCGGCTAGGGCGATCTGTGTCACAAGTAGTCAACACAATTGAACGAATTGATTCAAAAGGTGTCCACATCAAATCGATTGATGATGAGATTGACACTTCGCTAGATTCAGTGATGTCAAAAGCCATGCTCTCTGTGTTTAAGATGTTTTCAGAGATGGAACGAAACTTTATTGTAGAGCGTACCAAACCTGCCATCGAGCGTGCTAAAGAGAGCGGTGTGAAATTCGGTCGTCCCAAAGCGAATAGCGAGGTCTATGACAAGGCCGTCAAAGAGTATATCGAATCAAACGGTGAGGTGACTTTTCCAGAGCTGGTCAAATCATATGGGAAGGACGAGAAGGGGAAGGATGTCATCAAACAAGCGACCTTCTTCCGTCGTCTGCGTGAGTATAAGCAAAAGCAAAAATCTACCTCAGAATAATCAGACTGCAGGGTTCATCCCTGTAGTTTTTTTGTGTCATCGAAATGGTGTAGATCTCTTGTTCACATCATGTCGTCATCTGCAGCGAGACGGTGTTGGGAAAACCAGATAGGAGGCCTTGAAAGGGATTCACCTGATATTTAATTCTACAGAGATCTTCTTAGGAAACCTTGTATAATTGAGACATCAAACGAATGGAGGCGGGACAGATGTTCAGACCATGGGACAGACAATATGATGTGAAGGCTGTCATCGATGAGACGGAACAATATCGTTATCAATTCACTTGCAAGTGGGGAAACGGGAGGCGGCTGGTCACGTTCGTCATGCTGAACCCGAGCCAAGGAAACCAAGGTCAGGATGATCGGACCTTGCAGCGTTGCATCTCATATGCCAAGCATTGGGGGTACGACGGGATCAAGGTCGTCAATCTGTTCGCCTACATCTCGACGGATCCAAAAGAATTGAAGGGTCAGGTAGATGCAGTGGGTCCAGAAAATGACAAGTACGTGTTGGATGCGGCCCATCGGTCTGAACGGGTCATCGTCGCATGGGGGAAAAAAACATTTGCGCAAGGGCGAATCGATGAAGTCCTTGAACTGCTCTCATTTGTAGACCTGTATGCGATCGAAGTGACGAATTGCGGGAGATACCCGAAACATCCGCTTTATCTCCGAGGCGAACTATCACCTGAACTGTTTCGACCGGCCACCAAAGAAGTAATCAAATTGACCAAACGTACTGTTCCCCACCAAATGGACTCATCGAGGGAAGGGATGATTGGAGGATCTGATGTCGGGTTATTCGATGACCCTGATTGGAGATTGTAGGTCACCTTTTCAGTGAACCATGAACGTGTCTTCCAAGAGCGATAGAAAAGCATGACAGGAGTTGAATCGATATCGTGCACTTGTAGTTTCGAGGCAGGCGATATCAAGTCATCGAAAACGTTCACCGAGCGCCGCGCGGGAAAAAGTAAACCTCTGGTTTTATCTGATCCGTAAAATAGATGAGCCTCACTTGACATTGTCCTCAATCCTATCGGTCATACGGCACGCGGGATAGGATGAATCCGTTAACTCGGTTAGAAAAGTGGTGGAAGAGATAAGGGGTAGCGTAACAAGAATATCGACCTCGTACATTTCCCTGCGTCATGTCGTTATGTCTGTTTTGTACATTCGTTTAGGGAATGTCTAGAGTGTGAGGACGGATTGATGCTTCAATATCTTGTTCTCTGCGAGCACTCCAAGGGAGACGGGCTGACGGTACCACCCGTTGCAGGAACAAGAGACGCCCAACACGCTCGAGAGCGTAACGAATTGGCACTGTCGAGGGGGAAAGCCACTGGTCGAAGTTGGTCAAACTTATCTTGTATAGAAAGGGATGATTATGTTGAATTTGAATGAACTAATCGATACCTATAAGGTGGAGTACGAGAAGAAGTTCAATGAGTCTGGTTCGGATTCGCTTGAGACATTTTTGCTCGAAGAGGGGACAAAGCTGATCGGAGAATATGATACGATTATTTCTGAAGATGGGAAGTATGTGTTGTTTTCGTCTAGAGAGTATGGGTTCTCGTCTAGAGAATATTGGAAGGATGATGTAGAAGCATATGAGGTGTCTGAGGATACGTATGCGAGATATGTGGGATTGAGTTTGTTGGCTTATGAGTATTATGGTGACTGAAGGCGGAAAAACGTGCGTTTTCTTTGGCCACTCGCGCTGCTCTCGCCTGAATCTAGAACCCGTATCCGATAAAATGGATGTTGTTGAACGGACCGCTCCTTTCTGATTTCCTTTGAAAAGAAAATGTCTATTCTCAGACACAAAAAGAAGAGGACCTCAGTCATCCTCTTCCGCATCCAATTTGAGCACATAGCTAATGTTCCCTGTAGGATAGTTTTCGTTGTTAATCTCTAAAACGTAGGCACTGCCCGCATACTCATCTGGCGCTTCGAACATGACGTAACGTTTTTCGTCGCCCCAATATGGAAGGGATACCACCTCCAGGTTCTCTTCGTCCTTGAGGAGTTCCGGATAGTAATCCAATCCATTATGTAGCGTCAAATCTTTCGGGTCAAAGATGAACTCAGAGTCGGTGTCGATGAGTTTCACGACGAGTTCGAGGCGCAGCACCTTCTTGCCCTTGTAGACAACCGTCTCGATATCAGTTGGTTTATATTGGACACCCCCGGCTTCTACACTTTGGCCCCCTTCATATGTATTGATCAAATTATCTTCAGCGATATAAACGGTTCCATACATCCCGTTCCTTGTCTCATAGTAAATCAAACCGCCGATAGCGATGGCCAAAACACCTACAGCCATCAAAAAGTATTTGAGGATTTTCTTGAACTTGGTCTTCATGATTACATCCTTTCGTATTTTCCTGATTTTACTGTTATATCTAAATAATAATGATTTTTGAATTTTTCACAACCTCCTTCTTGTAAAAGAGGAGAACAATATTGAGCAAATAGTTGTACTGTTCTTGACTCGGATATAGGTATGATGTGGTGGATTTTTGTTTTTGTTGATTCATTGTACGGAGATAATATGGTTTAATGTTCCATATGTTTTCCTAACCATGAGACAAATGTATTCATCCTATGAAATGTTCCTCTCACTTTTAATGCAATGACTATGGTATTATTTAATAAAAACATCATTGTGTTAAAAGGAGGCTTACCATGTATACGATTGACGAGGCTTTTGAAATCCTATCGAAGAACAAGCTCACAAGCCATAAGGAGACGGTCCGAAACTGGGTACGAAAAGGCGTGATCAAGGCAGAACCGCTCGAGTCGCGTAAAAAAGGCTATCGGATCAGTGAGGCGGCCCTCGAGCAGTTCATCAAAGAGCGGATGCCTGACGGTTGGGAGATGTATCCAGAGTCGGTGACGGGAGACGTTCGGGATGTCGTCAAGAATGAGGAAGAGACCCCGTATCACGTCGAAGTCGATGTAGAAGCAATCAAGGAGCAGGGGCGCATCGAGATGTGGCACCAAGTGGCCGGACGCTGGCTATGGGAGGGTCATCTTGATATCACACGGACGATGGTACGACATGCGATCGAGCATAGGGGCCATACGAAAAAGTTCGAGAAGTTTGTCTGGGAACGATGTCTGAAAGACAGCGCCCCGCGTAAAAAACCACGGGTCCTCTACTTGGTCGATGCGTTTCTTTTCGAAGAAGAGCGGGTGCCGTTCGATCAGGATTTTGGCATCAAAGAAGAACAGATCATGCAGGCGTTGATCGAGCATGTCAGGTTGAGAAAGCGTTCGGGAATGTATAAAGATGAATCTGGTAGCAGATAAAAGTTTCAGCACCAGATACGGCTGACTGGCATTTATGGACAGCATAGTCACCAAAATTAAGGGGTGAGAATCGCTCGTCCTCCTCGGCAGGCCTTCTTTGCTAGACCCGATTATTCATGTTACAATCAAGGTACATTAAAAGTGACGCTTAAAGTGACACTTTAAAAGGGGGAAATTCAATGATTATCGAACATCGCAATACGCTCACCCCTACAGACTTGAAGCGTAAGGATGGATTCACCCGTGTCAAAGTCGCGATCCAGAATGATCCTTCACAAGTCTTTGTGGTGAGAAGTCCTCGAGAAGAAGAAGAGATTGTTCTCATGTCTGTCGCAAACGCGGAACGTTTGATGGCCCTTGAGGAGCGGTTTAACAAATTCATCGATGCGTCCGTCTTCCATGAGTTCGAGCGTCGTCAAGAGCTGGAATCCAAGTCTTACGCGTTAAAAGACGTCCCGGGCGTCGATCTCGATGAAGATGATGTCTATATACCGATTGCCCTTCAAGAAGAGGAGGGCGACCTTCGATGATTGCCAAGGCACAGAAGTTCTGGTTCACATTCTTCGAGCAAATGAAAGTTCATTACGATGTAACCATCGAGGTCACCTCTTTCTCAGAAGGTGACCTCGATCATTTCTATCGCGAAAGACGCCATAAAGAGATTGCCGGCTATATCGAACGTCAAATCCGTCAAGGCATCTTCGCGCCCCCAGATGGGACTGCAAATCCTATCCACGGGAAGTATTCGGATTATGTCTATATCAAGATACTTCGTGCCGGCATCCGGATCATCTATCTACCGAAGAAAGTCGACGGAGCCACTCTGATGGTCCTAGACACTATCGGCTATCGAGCGGGCGATGCGGTGTACAATGAATTTCAGAGAAGACGTCCCAATACATAAAAATCTGTCCTATCTATCAAAAGGTCTGACTCCTTCCACCTCTAATAGCCGTTTTATTCTCTAACACAGTCAACGGATCATGTGAACAAATGAGAAAAGACATTCTTCGATTCGAAAAATGTCTTTTTGGGGTCCCGTCAGGAAAATGCGGATTTACAACGCTAAGCACATTTTCGAGACGATTCCCCCATTTTTAACAACGTTAAGAAAATTTCAATGGTCTTAAAGAATCTAACGAGACTATTTTCTCGGAATTAAAATGGTATTCTCCTAGTAAATTAATATGTTCCCAACCTAGAGGCGATATATGGTGCAATAATTCTTCATTAAAACTACCAGACTGTTTTTGATATTCAACTGCTTTTGTTAGATGTAAGGTATTCCAGATACTGATGGCATTAATGATTATGTTTAAGGCACTGGCCCTTTGCAATTGATGCTGTATGGTTCGTTCTCTAAGCTCACCTTGTTTTCCAAAGAAAATAGCCCTTGCTAATCCATTCATGGCTTCTCCTTTATTCAATCCTCTTTGTATTTTTCTTCTTAATGATTCATCTGAAATGTAATTCAAAATAAAGATCGTTTTTTCTATTCGGCCCATCTCACGTAAGGCGGTAGCTAAGCTGTTTTGTCTTGAATAGGAACCTAGTTTCCCCATTATAAGGGAGGCTGAAACTGTTCCCTCCCTTATAGAATGAGCTAATCGCAAAACATCCTCATAATTTTCTTTAATGACCTTTTTATTTATTTGTCCACGTAAAATGGCTTCTAATTTTGGATACTCACTTGCTTTATCTATTGTAAATAATTTCGAGTCTGATAAATCTCTTATTCTAGGAGCAAATTTAAATCCTAATAAATGAGTCAGTCCGAATATTTGGTCTGTGTAACCAGCTGTGTCTGTATAATGCTCTTCTATATTTAGATCCGTCTCGTGGTGCAACAATCCATCCAAAACATGAATAGCATCCCTTGAATTTGTATGTATAATCTTTGTGTAATAAGAAGAGAATTGATCACTAGTAAAACGGTAGATAGTTGCTCCTTTTCCAGTCCCGTAATGTGGGTTTGCATCTGCATGCAGTGATGAAACACCTAGCTGCATTCTCATACCATCTGACGAGGATGTTGTACCGTCGCCCCAATAGGAGGACAACTGTAATTTATGATGAAAATTTACTAAAATGGCTTGGGCTTTATTCATTGCATCTTCATACATGCGCCATTGAGATACATTAGCTAGTTGCTTATATGTAAGTCCGGGTGTGGCTTCGGCCATCTTGCTCAAGCCAATATTCATTCCCATCCCTAAAAGGGCAGCCATGATAATGATTGTTTCTTCTTTATCTGGTTTTCGATTATTGGAAGCATGGGTGAATTGCTCATGAAATCCTGTTATATGAGCAACATCCATGAGTAAATCGGTTAATTTTATTCTTGGTAGCATCTGATAAAGGCTTGCACTAAACTTTTTTGCTTCTTCTGGAACATCTTTTTCTAAGCGTGCAAGTGACAGTTTTCCTTTTTCAAGAGAAACTCCATCCAACTTGTTGGAATTGGCAGCTAACCATTTTAACCTTTCATTAAGGCTGCTGGTTCTCTCCGTTATATAATCTTCGAATGATAAATTAACTGATAATCTCGTATTCCCCTTCGATTGATTCCATGTATCTTCCGAAAACAAATATTCCTCAAAATCCCTATATTGTCTACTGCCAACAATGGAAACATCTCCTGCACGAACATGCTCCCGAAGTTCTGATAAAACAGCCATTTCATAGTAATGACGATTTATTGTTGTACCATCATCCTCGTATAAATGCTTTTTCCATCGTTTTGAAATAAAATCCACAGGTGAGTCATTAGGCACTTTTCGTTTTCCGGATTCGTTCATTCCTCGGATAATCTCAACAGCCTTTAAAAGTGGCTCATTTGCCTTTGTGGAATGGAATTCCAATACTCTTAATAGCGTTGGCGTATATTTTCTTAGTGAATAAAACCGTTTTTGTAGTAAGTCTAAATAATCATAGTCGGCAGGACGTGCAAGCTCCTGAGCTTCTTCGACTGAAGAGACAAAATAACTTTCTCATTTAGCTTTTTACCGTTTTGTTTCTGGATTTCCTCTTGAGCCTTACGGCCTTTTGATAACAAACTAAGTATTTGCCTATCATGAATTTCAAACGCTTTATCTGTTAGCTCCTGAGTAAGTTGTAATAAATAGACGGCTAATATCGAATAACGTTTATTTTCTTGAAAGTCACGGAACGCATACGGTTCGTATCTTGAACCTAAGCGAGAAAGCTGTAATAGACGATTACGATGCAAATGGCTAATTTGCACTGTTTCTAATTCCATTTCTCGTAGGTATTCAAGTCGTTCTATTACTTTTAGAAAAGTTTCGGGTGAAGGATGACCCAGTGGTTCCTTTAACCAACCCAATATCGTTTTATTGGATTCGGATGGATGCTGCGAAGTAATAATCTCTTCAAGTTTTTCTTTTTGCTCATTTGTAAGAGATCTACTAACTGTATTAAATAGCTTCTTTTCAGCCATCGCCCTTGCTTCCCACACCATTCTTTCAAGTGTAGTGATAGCAGGCAGTATAATTTTGTTTTTTCTTAGAAAATCTATGCATTCATGCAGTAGATGAATAGTATCACCATTTTCCAAAGCTAATTGATGAAGGTACTTAAACATCATTCGATATTCACTCAGGGTAAAAGTTACAAAGTCATATTCACTTCGAATTTCTTTCAAATGATCCCAAAGTGTATTTTCCCTTTGAGGATAATGATCAAGCGAGGATGGACTAGCACCAATCTGTTTCGATATATATTGTATGACCAAATCTGGGATGCTTTTGATATGAGTGTATGGCCAACCGGGATACCGAAGAACAGCTAATTGAACGGCAAACCCTAAACGGTTTTCTTCCCTCCTTCGCTTATTAACTATTTCTAAATCACGATTGGAAAAAGTGAAGTAGGTCCCCAATATCCATTCATCTTCAGGGATTTGCATAAAAGACTGTCTCTGTTCCGGTGTAAGCAATTCTCTACCTCTCGCAATTTTCATTCAATATCATCCCATTTCTGTATTTTTCAATTTATTAGTTCAATTATATATCAATAGAGTGTACTCTATTGATACAAGTGTAGAAGACTGATAAAATCATAGTTAAGAGTGTCTCATAAGACTTGTATCAAAAGTGAGGTGATATTTTGCGGAAAATTGGTTATATACGTGTCAGTTCGCCTAGCCAAAATCCTTCAAGGCAATTTCAGCAATTGAACGAAATTGGAATGGATATTATTTTTGAAGAAAAAGTTTCTGGAGCAACAAAGGATCGTGAGCAGCTTCAAAAAATGTTAGAGGATTTACGGGAAGGTGATATTATTTATGTTACAGACTTAACTCGAATTACTCGTAGTACGCAGGATTTATTTGTATTGATTGATTTAATACGAAGTAAAAAGGCAAGCCTAAAATCACTCAAGGATACATGGCTAGATTTATCAGAAGATAATCCATACAGCCAATTCTTAATTACAGTAATGGCTGGTGTTAACCAATTAGAGCGAGATCTTATCCGTATGCGTCAACGTGAAGGGATTGAGCTGGCTAAGAAAGAAGGAAAGTTTAAAGGCCGGTTAAAGAAATATCATAAAAATCACGCAGGAATGAATTATGCAGTAAAGCTATATAAAGAAGGAAATATGACTGTAAATCAAATTTGCGAAATTACAAATGTGTCTAGAGCTTCATTATATAGAAAGCTATCAGAAGAGAACAAATAGTTCTTCCTTACCCTATATTCCAGAAAAGGGCCAGATAATTGAAGAAAAGCCTGCCTTAATTCAGGCAATGCAATAATATACTATATCCCATAAATTTTTGGATGTATATTTATATGAGAACGCTGAAAGGAGTTTTCATCATGGATATTACATCTTTTATCATATACTGTTTTCTTGTAACATTTACTCCGGGACCTACGAATATCGTCATACTATCTACAGTACACAATTATGGGTCGAAAAAAGCGATGGACTATACGTATGGAGCAACAATTGCTTTTGGCTTATTACTTGGCATATCTGCTATGCTGAATACGGTGCTAATAACTGTTATACCAAAAGTGTTAATTGGAATGCAGGTTATCGGAACGCTTTATATGTTATATCTATCTTATCAAATCTACAAAATGGATCCATCAGAATCAACTGACAACAATACTGGCACTTTTGCTACAGGTTTCCTTATGCAATTTTTAAATCCAAAGGTAGTAATATTTGCATTGACAGTTATTCCTAGCTTTATTTTGCCATACTATACCGATACGACTGCTATGACAATAAGTGTTATCGTTATAACCATCATCGGATTTTTAGCATTTATTTCATGGATTCTATTCGGTACAATCCTCAAAAACTTTTTACAAAAGCATACGAGGATTGTTAATGTAATCATGGCACTAGGTTTGGTTTATACTACGATCATGATATGGGTATAAGCTTGTTTTTAGAGAGGTGAATAGATTGGATAAATTTATCTATAAAAAAGCAGCAGGTATTACGGCGTTGACGGCTAGTATCACTGATTTTAAGTATAAAAAGCATTCTCATCAAGAGTATGCAATTGGTGTAACATTACGTGGTATTCAGCATTATAATTTGGATGGCAGTTTGCAGTTATCCTATCCAAATGGTGTGATGCTTTTTAATCCTGAACAGGCACATGACGGAATGGCACATGATGAGACAGGTCTTGATTATGTGATGTTATATATTGATCCGCAATTACTTTTGGAGATTGTCCAGAAAAAGGATCTTGTATTGTTTAGTACGCCTATTGTGTATGATTATAGACTGGAACAAAGTGTATTAAGTCTAGCCAATGCCATAATAAGCGAAAAAGATGATGCACTGTGCAGTGAATTACTCCTATCCCTTGGAGATAGCCTTATTCTAGCAAATCTTTCGGCAGATTTTAGGGAAGATACTACGTTAATCAGAAAAGCAAAGGATTTGATTCATTCTGACTTGGGAAATGTACTTAAACTTGATGAGATTAGTAAAGAGCTTCATCTATCTAAGTATCAGTTTATCAGATTGTTCAAGTCTAATACTGGGATTACACCATACCAATATTTCCTTAACTGCAAGATTGAACGGGCCAAGGAATTAATAGATAAAAACCGAGATATTTATTCTACGGTAGCTGAATGTGGTTTTGTTGATTTAACCCATTTAAATAAACATTTTAAAAGTGTTTATGGAACGACAGCATTTGAATATATGTCATATTTAAATTGAGAGAAGATAAATTAGTTTAGAACTAAGGGGGAATGAAATTGTCTTTAAAAGTAGGCGATATGATTGAATTTGAACGGACTTTCACAACAGAAGATGTTGAAGTGTTTAGAAAGGTTTCAAGAGATGAAGCTTCCCATCATATTTCGCCTGATGAACAGGGAAGACTTTTCATACATGGATTACTAACGGCTACATTACCAACCAAAATAGGCGGGGATTACAACGTACTTGCCCGTACGATTTAAGACCTGTATTTACTGGTGATACCATAATTTGTGAGGTAACAATTGACCAATTTGAAAAGCCGGATAATAGAACACACATCAAGGCCTCTTTTTTATGCAAAAATCAACATAGGAAAGAAGTGCTGATAGGAGACTTTTCAGGAGTTATATTATAATACCGCTGCTAATAAAAGAAAGGTGGAGTGTAATTATGGAATTTGATACCAAAATTAAAATTGTATTAAGGGAAGACCTTGAAATATGGCAAAAATTAAACGTAACAGCATTTCTAATGAGTGGAATTGCAGGAACTCAAAATATTATTGGACAGCCCTATTTAGATAAGGATAATGTTCAATATTTACCCATGTCACAGCAACCAATTATGATACATTCTTCTACTGGCGAACGGATGAATGAGCTATTACAAAAGGCTCTAACAAAAGATGTAGTTATGACAATATACACCGAAGAATTGTTTACTACCTATAATGACGAGGATAATCGTGCAATGATTGCAAATTTCAAAACAAATGAACTAAATCTTGTTGGAATTGGAATACGAGGCAAGAAAAATCATGTAGATAAATTGCTAAAGGGTTTTGATTTACATGAATAAAGGTAGGTCCGTAATCGGGCGCTTTAATGAAGTAACTAAAGCCTAATTTCTCACTATAAACCGAGAAATTAGGCTTTTTCTGTTTGGATTTTCTTAACGTTGTAAATCCGCATTTTCCTGACGGTACCCCAGGTATCAATCAAAAAACGAATCAACTCATTAGTTCGACTGACCACTATATCGCTGTTGTGAGGTAGAGGAAACAGATCATCCCATTTTATATCGATGAGGAATCCATGGAACTCCTCTTCAACTACAGGTGAGAGCTTGATTTCATCACTGTCTATTCTGAGAGCATCACCTGAAAGCGTGAGAAACGGATAATAATTTGCACTCAAATCAACAGTAACTTTATTGTTGATTATTTGTTTTTCAATCCAACGAGTTCCATCTTTGTCTTTACTAAAGTTCAATTTGATAAGGTTACTGCCTTGATTAACAAACGAATCAATCAAAGCATATAGGTTTTGATTTAATGATTGTTCTTTTGAGAACACAATCCCTATATTAATAAAACCGCCAGTATCTGACACCGTATTCACCTCTTTATAATCATTTTTAAAATAATTTGGTTGATTAGTGTTAAGTCTCCGATCCTATTAAAGAACGCACCTGTATCTCCTCTTAAATGTAAAATAACAAGGTACAATTGACCACTTAATTTTGTTCCATAAATAGATGTGGCTTTACTTACGTGATTTCTTCATAGTAGGTGACCTACATTTCAATACGTTGAATTTCAATCAAACAGTTATGTAACAATAAAACCAAGTTTGGATATCGAGAGTCGGAGGGCTAATTGAGATGAAGGATGCACTACGGGATACATATTGGCTATATGAACACCTGTTGAATCGTGATTAGAAGACCGCTGTCGATCAGGTCATGTCTGCCATGAATCGAGACAGCCAGACCGAAGCATTGGCACATCTTTGGGCAATGGACGAAGAAATCGGTGGGATTGGGGGATATCTTCTCCCCAAAAATCCGGTTCAAAACCCGTTTCCTGGTGGAGACGAGCGACCGTTGTTCAGGCCGCTGCAGTATGCAGCGAGTGAGTTGGAGCGGGACGTGGCACACGGGGCGCGTTATATCGTCCAATATGCGGGCATGCACCTCGAGGCCGTTACACGTCAATATTTGAAGCAGGTGCATACACTTGGGGCGATACGACACCACAACTCCACACTAGGTAAAGCGGTCCATCAAATCGCTAAGCTTCGAACGATGGACGAAAAGACGGTGCAGAGCCTACTAGTATTCGTGCGCCTGTACAACATGTCGAAACATGAGGTGAATCAAGATGAAACGAGAGAGCGTCTGTTCAGTGTGGAGGATGCATTGATTGCCTACCTGTCAGGCCGTATTTTAGGTGTTAGGCTGTTGGCTGAAATCGGTTTGGTCTCATCATAAGCACAGTCACAAACCCGTTGAAGTGCTGATTTCTCTCTGTACATAATAAAGATGATTTTAAAATGAGATAAAAAACATCTTGAGAAAATCTTGTTCACTTCAATCGAACTTACAATAAAATGATAATCAGGCAGTCCTAAAAGAGCATGTATACATTTCGACATCGAAATGTATACATGCTCTTTTACATGGAGAACTTATAGAAAAGAGAGCTACTGCTTCACACGATGTCAAAAAATCTATTTAAACTAGTGATTTGATTTGAATCGATCATGCGCATTTCATTAAAAAATCGCAACCAAATAATCATGATGTTTTCACATATATCTGAGGATAGGTAAGAAATAAGGAACCTTGTAATATTTTTTTACAGTTTCATCCTATACGATAAGCTATAATCCAGTTATATCAAGTCAAAATACACCATACACGATGTAATGAAGAGAGGTCGAACATGGAACAGTCACATCACAAGCAAAGACGGCTCAACGACAGCAACTTCTATTCGCTGGTGCCCTTAAGAACATCGAAACCGTGACCAACCAATTCAATTCGTTGATTTTCGATATTCGAAAACTTCAATTGAAGGCAGACAAATCTCTCACTAGTGTGCTCAAAGCTAAGACAGATTGGACGACGTTCACGCGAGAGGAGAAGGAGGCCGTGCAGACGAGCCTTTTGGTCTCACAACTCTCGAAAGGCCTACTCGAGACGAATATTTTAGATGAGGAAGGTGGTCTCCTCACAGAAACGCTTACGAAAATTAAAGAATTAGAGAAGGTGACCATTCACTTTCAATCTAGATATACCGGTCCTTTAGAATCATAATTCTTGGAAACTGAAACTCAAAAAACGATTTAAGGATTATGGAGTAAACGCCGTAAATCCCTAGATACCATCAGTTCATCATGTTCAAGAAGGTTCATTTAAAATTAATAGAAAGGAATGAGTGACATGTCTCTGAGTAGCAAGTTACTTGGAAAAACGCAGCAAGACAAAAACTTTATGAACGTACTCCTCTCTGTTGCACCTAATAAAAATGATTACTACACTCAAAGCGGTAAAAAAGCTTTTTCGAATGATTATATACTCAAAGTTCCGAACAATTTAAGTGTCATGCAGAATTCAACGTTGTTAGGAACAGCGTTTGATTACCTGGCACGATTTAGAATTGCGAAACTTATTAAATCGGAGTACGTTACGTCTGGATTAATGTCATACCAAGGAATGTATAAGTTAAAAGACTTACCGAATATCAACGAATATCACTTCAATAAGTACTTGCCGTGGGTGGAGAAAATCGAAAAAGTAGTAATGGGCAGGGCACAGTTAGCGGAGCTATATGAAATTGCTGTGCGCTTGGCAATGTTGGAGCAAATCGCAAGGGCGAGAATCAATCCGAGTACTGTGGATTTGGATTACCTGTTTAATGATCCAGTGCCTGGTGACGTGGTACGTGAATTGGAAATGATGATGTATCTATTCGAAGAGAACTTTATGATTCCGGAAGTCATAAAAAAGAATAGTAGTGTGTCGTTCAATCCACATTTCGGTGCCTCCTCGCTATTGGTTGAAGGTGCAGATGCCGACGTATATATTAATGGGACCTTGTATGACTTTAAAACTACCAAAGATAATTCACTCAAGAAAAAAGACAACCTTCAACTGATTGCCTACTACTTACTAGATGAACTCTCATATTATGCTGGCTCCGAGGAGTTTGACTTTGGTGACTATCATTCTATAGAACGTGTTGCATTCTATAAGGCGAGATACGGTGAGATTGAATATTATGATGTGCAGAAGCATTTCACCCCAGAAGTACTCAAGGAGACATTGATAGAGTTGACTAAAACTTTTGAAGGAAATGAGGGGAACTTCAGAAGGTATGTGGGGATTGGAGATGTGGACGAAGTATTGAACAGATTAACTCAAGTACGTAACGGTTCGTTTGACATCGTAACCTTACCTACTCATTCCTGAATCTTCGAACAGTCAGGCGATATATAATCTACAATCTGATGAGGACATCCTATAAATTCTTTTTTTAATACAAACATTGTAGTATTATTTAATAAAATGTTCATTGTGTTAAAAGGAGGTACATCATGTATACGATTGATCAGGCATTCGAAATCTTATCGAAGAACAAGCTCACAAGCCATAAGGAGACGGTCCGTAACTGGGTACGAAAAGGCGTGATCCAGGCAGAACCGCTCGAGTCGCGTAAAAAAGGCTATCGGATCAGTGAGGAGGCGCTCGAACAGTTCATCAAAGAACGGATGCCTGAAGGATGGGAGCTATATCCGCAGTCGATGACAGGGGAAGCTCGGGATGTCGTCAAGAATGAAGAAGAGGCCCCGTATCACGTCGAAGTCGATGTAGAAGCGATTAAAGAGCGAGCCCGCGAGGAGATGTGGTACGAGCTACTTGGTAAATTCGTGTTCGAGGACTACTTCGTTCTGAAAAAATCGGAGGTCAAGGCTGCCGTCGAGCATATGCGGTATTCAAAAGAGTTCGAAGCCGAGGTGTGGGAACGTTGCTCGAAGCATACGTGGGGGCACGCGACACCTCGAGTCCCGTACCTGCTCGATTACTTCATGTTCGAAGGGGAGCGGATTCCCTTCGACAAAGATTTCGTGGGAAGAGATGAACAGATCATCCACGCGTTGATTGAGAAAATTCGGCTTGATAAAGTGAATCGAAAACGTAAATGAACATAAAAAAGACATTCTCTTAAAAGTAGAGGATGTCTTTTTATACAATCATCATTGTTTTAATTTTTGGTTGAAATCATTCCCCGACCATTCCGTCGTTGTCGTTATCACGCATATAGGGGTAGAGCCAATGGTCGCTCATGATCGGCATCGTGAAACCGGCGTCTTTCGCTTCCTGGATCGTCACCTGACCGTTTCCATTCGTATCTACGCTCGAGACATCGCCTGTTGCCTCAGGTGTAGCTGCGGGTTCCGGTTCACTTTCTGTGAGGCCGAGTGCTTCGTTCACTTCATCCGGGTTGACGTTGTCGAACGAATCGGTAACGACATTTCCTTTGACCGTATAGGTGTACTCATAGTGTGACGGAATATGAGTTTTCGTATCCGGATATGTGATGATCGCTTCGAAGTCGGTCGCGCCGCCGGCCTTACGGATCACATCCTCCATATAGGCCTGGTCCCCGTAGCGGTTGAGCGTGCTATCCTGTGGTGTGATGTTGTAGGCGTTCGAGACGCCCCCTAGCGAGTCGGCGATGACGTGGCCTTCATCGAGATCACTGTGTTCGACGCCTGGGACCTTCGCCTCGTCATGATAGTAGCGGCCATCCGAGGTCACATCCTCCGAATCATCATCCTGCAAGATGATCTGATCGGCGATGACACGAATCAATTGACCATGTTCGTTCGTGAACGCCCAATACTCGCGATCTCCATATCCGATATCGACGACGACGTTCGCCTCACGGTACCCGGACAAATCGCCACCGTCAACATTGATCAGTTTATAGCCGGAGAATTGATTGTTATCCGAATTTGTGACCGTTTCTTCGGCTGCTGCAGGCTCTTCTGCAGTCGTCTCCGTATTTGCGTCGTCTGTGCTCGTTTCAGTCGTATCGACGACTTCTTCTGTTTGAGTAGCAGGCTCCTCTGCTTTCTCATTTGCAGAAGGGGTGTTTTCACTGGTACAACCGGCCATCAGCAGGATGGCCAAAGGGAAGGCTAAGTAGGTAAATTTCATTTTGTTCTCCTTATAGCATGTATATATGTAGATGAGTCAATACGATCTATGTTCAATTATATCCTCCGCATGTTTACGATGCGCCAATCCTTCACGTATTGTTCGTCCATATGTTGAGTGACGCGTTCAATCATTCCAAATCGTTCGCGCTGACAAAAGTTGTAGGCTTCTTCCGGTAATGGCAGTTCTACCTCAATTGTGACTTTCACTTTTTTTCTTCGTTTGTTGAATCGACTGAGCAAATGATGTTCCAGCTTCGTGATGAACGCGTCGTCGCCAACACCCTCTTCTGACTTCAGTACGCCGGTTATCTCAGTACTGATTCCATCAAGGTGGTGTTTGATTTCAAACGGTGTCGCATCCAAGTACTCGCAAAGGTGATCAAAGCGTAGCATCTCTGTACCGTGATATTGCTGGATCCAATCTTGAAGTCGCATAAGGAGAACCCCTTTTTAATTCAAGTGTACCTCGTAGGGTTGTAATAAACAGTGACGAAGTCGTGTACGGCGTGTGTAAGGTGCCGCACATGAGACCTGTTCGATTTCATATTCTCTCCTTCCTTAAAAACGGACTTTGTTCCGGATTTTCATCTCTTCCAACTTTGCCTTTTTCACATCAGGATCAGTGGTGAACCTATAGCTGCTACCCTCATGGATCCAGGACTCATCAAGAATGATGCCATTCATAATGTGACGATACGGCATTGCGATGCATAACGTGTATTCCTTCAGATAGTGTGTAGCTTCCTGAATGGAGACACACTCCTTTAATTCTACCCCGTCTTTAAAAATCAGGACCGGTTTATTCGTCTTGTTTATTGCGATTGGTTTTCGTAAATCCATTTCTCTCACTCCTCCTATCAATTACACCTTGCCTATTTATGTATGTGGTCAACCACAAGAATAAGAAGCTATTTAACAAATACCGGATTATAATAAAGGTGTGTTGGATAATTTTACAATAATTTTAAAGTGGAGTGATAGAAGATGAATAAATTGATCAAGATTGGGAGTGCCGTTCTATTTAGTGGAGCGCTATTGGTGTCGCCATACGGGGAAGCATCGGCCGCTGCGAGCATCAAAGTCCATTACATCGATGTCGGGCAAGGGGACGCCATCTACATCAAGATGCCGAGCGGTGAGGACGTCATCATTGACGGTGGGAACAAAGGTAAAGGGGATGCCATCGTCGCCTATCTCAAAAAACAAAAAGTCGACGATATCGAAGTATTGATCTCGACGCATCCGGATGCGGATCATATCGGTGGATTGGACGAAATTTTAGATGCCTACCGTGTCGAGAACGTCTACGCACCAAAAGTGAAACACACAACCCAAGCCTACAAAGACTTCCTTCAAGCCGTGAAACGGGAAGGGAAGACCATCAAAACGGCACAGGCTGGCGTGAAACTGCCGATCAAAGGTGTCAGTGCGAAGTTTGTGGGTCCGGTCAAATCCTACTCGAACAGTGACTTGAACAACTGGAGTGCAGTCCTTCATGTCACGTACAAGAAGAACACGTTCTTGTTCACAGGGGACGCGGAACACGTTTCTGAGAAGGACATGATGGCCAAGAAGCAGACGCTCCGTGCAGATGTCTTGAAGGTGGGGCATCACGGTGCCAAGACGTCGACGAGCAGCACGTTCCTGAATACGGTCAAACCGAAGCATGCCGTCATCAGTGTCGGGAAGAACAACTACGGGCACCCGACGTCCGAAGTGGTGACGAACTTAAAACGCCAAAAAGCGAACACGCTTCGTACAGACAAAAATGGCACGATCATTATCACAGGAAACGGCTCGAGTTACGCCGTGAAGAAATCAAAATGAAGCGACGCAGAGGGATCATCGACCGGTTTGAAGGAGATCTGGCTGTCGTCGAATTCGGAGAAGTGATGGAGGATATTCCAAAGTCACGACTTCCAGACACGGTTCAACCTGGTGACGTGCTTTGGTTTTATGAAGATGGGAAAGTTGAAGTGGACGCCAAGGAACGCAAACGATTATCGAGTGATATCGATGAGTTGATGGATGAGCTTTGGGAAGATTAAAAACGAGTATCAATTATTCATGATTGTATTTTTAAAACTTACAAATCAGTATTTTTTAATAAAGACAAATCGGCAAATAATTTTTATCTAAATATAAAGCTCGATTGACATTGAATAAAAACTGATATAAAGTCAACAGCATAATATTCACTAGGAGGATTGTTAAGAATGATGCACGCCGGGAGATTACGCCACCACACTTTGAACAATGGCTAATTGAATATGTTCAAAGGCTCTGTTTTCATAAAACAGAGTAAATGGGAGTAGTCTGCACATTTTTATCAATCTTTGACGAAGAAACCACACACTTACAAACATAGCAGATTTACAACTCTTTTTGTCGTGTCCTTTTATTTTTGATAATGGACGCTTCTTGGTTGTAGCTCATTTACTCTTGATCACAGACACCATTTTGTCTGTGATTTTTTTATGACTTCATTTAGTTAAGTCTAATTAGAAAAGATTGAAATGAAAAAGTATTAAAAATGCATACATTTCACTTGCTTATCGCACAACATAAAAATTGGAGGAACAAATCATGAACGAATTTAAACGGCTTGCAAAAAATAAAGGATTAGATGTGTTAGAGAATAGCATTGTGGTAAATGAATCGGGTGTTGATTTTCAAGTTGCTTATGCAAAAGATACGCTTGGTAGCAAGTGGATACTAAGAATTCCTCGAAGATTAGATTCGATGAGGAGCGCCTTGAAAGAAAAGGGGGCACTAGAAATTATGGAAGAACATGTGAGTTTTCAAGTTCCAAATTGGTCAATTTTTGATGATGAACTAATTGCGTATAAGCAATTAGATGGTGTTCCGGTTGCAACAATTGATGTAGAGCAACAAGATTACATTTGGAGTTTTGACAAAGAGAATACACCACAATCTTACTATCAGTCATTAGGTAAAGTGTTGGCAGAACTACACACATTACCACATCGACACTTCAAAGAAATCGGTATCAAAACTCTATATGCTAGAGATTTAAACAGTTCAATGAAGATACGGA
Organism: Exiguobacterium sp. s26; assembly: GCF_018618235.1. Taxonomy (NCBI): domain Bacteria; kingdom Bacillati; phylum Bacillota; class Bacilli; order Caryophanales; genus Exiguobacterium; species Exiguobacterium sp. s26. Next base: position 23,368 of record NZ_JACSLS010000015.1, read on the forward strand.
TGGAGAAGGTGAGACAGAAGTATCATGTGAATTCAGAGCTATGGGAGCGTTGGCAAGAATGGTTGGCGAATGATTCGCTATGGCCATCGCATGTAGGTGTAAGCCACGGGGATTTACACCCTGGCCACATACTAATAAATAAGAATTTTGAGGTCTCTGGTTTGATAGATTGGACAGAAATTAGTATTGCGGACACATCTGTGGATTTTCTATCACATCTATTACTGTTTGGTAAGGATGGTTTGACAAAGTTACTCGATGCTTACGACAATGCAGGCGGAAGAACATGGTCAAGAATGGATGAGCATATAATTGAGTTGTTAACAACCAGCGCAATAACTGTAGCTGAATTCGCAGAGATATCTGACCTACAAGATATGCGTGAAACAGCTGCTCATATGCTTACACAAAATGTATGAGGTAAAAGCAATGGCAGCGCTCTGAAATTGAAAAGGGTATGAATTTTAAAATCATCATACCCACGAATGTCACCAGAGTCTTTCGATGTTAAACAATGAAATTCTTGAAAGGGACTTTTGTTCTTCATCTAACAACACGTCATGCCAGTGATTTTCAAGCGATTTCAGGACCGGTCTCTCCAAACGATTGGTTTTTTCAAGATGGTGTAAAGGATGTACGGCACTTTCCGGGACGAAGTGACCACTGACCAATGGTTGATTCGGTAATGCGATTGTATAAGCCACAAGCTGATCTTCACTGAAGTCATGATTATTGGCGATGCCGAACTGCTGAAACCCGAGACCCATACCATGAATATACATGAGCGGCTCATCGACGCGATCCACCTTCAGGTTCGTCTCGAGGGCCGCTTTTGCGTTCAGATAGGGCTCCACCTCCTCGGGGAACACACTTTGTACGGCATGCACCCGTTCATAAAGACTGAGGTCAGCGTCTTTCCATCCCATTGGCCGCTCCAGCTGTTCAAGGTAATCAAGAGGGCTCTGCTCTTTCTCCTGTTGCAAGGTGTTCACCTTTTCTAAGTGTGTCTCGATATGTTCGAGGAAGCCTGCGGACGTCTGGTGGACCTCCTGCAACAATTTTTCCTTGTCGAGGAGTTCCTTGTCTTTCGTCCAACCGGCCAGATAGGAGAGCGAGAAGTCGTCCGTCGAGAACCCGAGTTGATGTGAGACGACATAGGCGACCATCTCGGCTTGGAACTCCTTCTCGGGTGCCGTGAGCGGTTGATCGCGTTCAAAATTCCGCTCCTGATTGTGTAGCTCCGCATGGGCAAGCTCGTGGATCAGGACGCTGATGTCCTCGATAGATGAGTTCCGCGGGTTCAAGGCAATCGCATGTAGCTCCGGATAGTAACAGCCCTTCGCCGTTCCGATCTCGTCGAGCGGTTCATCCAACAGCGTCACATTCCGGGCATCCGCGAGCGTCGTCAAGGCGTCACGGATGTCTTGTTCGTTCTCCATCCCGCCGTCCCGGTGATACCGTTTGAAGATGTCCGAGACCTCGATTCCTTTCTCGCGTGCGTCGGTCTGCGTGTACTCGAACACGTGACCGATCTTGAAGTACATCATCTTGCGTGACGGGATGCGTCCTTGTTTCACGCCGTCCTTGATTGGCTTCGGTGCCTTGCTGAGCGGTACCCATTCATCTTTGTGCAAGACATACGTCACCGGGTTCGGGACAAATACTTTGATGCCACGCTCACCTTTTTGGACCTGTGCGCCTTGCTTTTCCCAGAACGGGTAAGAGCCGACCGCGACCGCGCCGGGGAATTGGGACTCGATCAAAATTGCGTTCCGCATCGAGTATTGATGAAACTTGCCGAGGAACTGTAGATGTTCCCGGATTTTTTCCGGACTCTCGAAGTAGCTGTCGATCTGTTTTCCCATCTGTTCGGTCAAGGCCTCGAGCTCGGCCTTCCGTTCTTCGTTCGTCTTCATCTTGGCCATCGTGTCAGACTCCTTCCTTCAACAAGTCGGTGACAGATTCATCACTATCCGCAAATTCGTCCAGTTCACGCTCGAGTTGTGGCGACGTTTCCGGTATGTCGAGTAACAGCTGTGTCCGCTCGAAATTGACGGGAAGCAAGACGATCTCGTCTTGCGCGACGGCGGTCAAAAGTTGGTGCTCGGAAACGGACACCGGCATGTCGTATCGCTTTCCATAGATGAGGACCGTGACGGTATCCGGTTGAAGCGTCAACAGTTGTCCCATCGTGAAGGGACGGTCAAGTGGTCGCATAAGATTCATCCTCTCTCAACAGTTAATGTGTCCTTCTTCTGTTTTTGGTGTTCGATGCGCTCCTGAACGATGCGTTCCGCCGTCGCGAGAAACGTCGGCTTGAATTGATCCGTCGTCATGATGTCCTCGATGCCCTCGGTCTGCATCAGCGCCTGCAGAAGCTCTGTCAGGATCTGCCCGTGGCGATCGGAACGGTTCGCGGCGAGTCGGATCCGCTCGAGTTCCGTCGACACCTGCTTGTTCATTAACTCCTCGATATGACTTGTAACCTGCGTGCTGATCGAGCGGGTGAGGAACTGCATGTCCCACTTCCCGTCAGCCAGTTGTTTATGCTCGTCTGCGATATGGTCGATGACCTGACCGAGATGGCCGAAGCGTTTGTCGTCGGCGAACTCTTCCAAATACGCGACCGTATCTGGCTTCAACCGGAGGCGGATCTGTCTCAACTCTTCCATCGTCCTCCCTCACTTTCCATATTCGATGTCTCGTTCCAGCTGTTCGAAAGCACGTTGATTCTTTAAGTGTTCGAACTCGTCGTTCATGTGCCGCTCGATCCGGTAGAGTGATTCGTTGAAGATTTTCTGTTGTTTGAATAGGCGTCTGACCGGATGTTTTGGAGCTCCATTTTTCTCAACTGTCGTTTGTTCTTTTGATAAGGTTCGCATCTCAGCGAGGATGGCATTCCCCATCCGGGTGTAGAGATCCTGTCGCTTCGTCGTCCGGTAATGCTCGGCCTTCTCCGTGTCGCCGTAGCTGCGATGATGGAACGCTACCTCCTGTTCGAGCCGCTCGTTGAAGGCTTGGAACTCATGTTTGAAGTAGGTATCGATATAGCGGTCGGTCAGATGATCGAGCGATTCACGGAGCGGCTGCATCCCGTTCATGTTGTAGCGCCACTGTCGTTTGTCTTCCGGCAACCGCTCATAGATGTCCTTGAAGTGACGGACGAGCTCGGGATGAAGGACACGGTTCGGGAGCGTTGGAATCTTTCGGTTCCGTTTATGGACGACCAGTTCGTCTCTTATGAACGCATTCAGTTTCTCCTGTTCTTTCGTCCGGTCGGCAAGGGAATGGATGACCTTCGACTTCATCAGCTCGATTGATTTCGGTTTGCGTTTGCCGCGCTCGCGTATATGGCTCGTCTCGACGATGGCGACATGCACGTGGATGTTGTCGGTGTTGTAATGCACGGCGCCGGTCCAGTAGGCATGGACCATCTTTTCTTTTTGGAGCATCGCCTCGACCGCGTTCCGTGTCGCCTGAATCAATCGTTTCTCGTCGATGAGGTCGTTGTGGAGCACACCGGTCTCTCGTAGCCAGGCGTTGTCGAACGAGATGACATCCTGCCAGAGGATGCTCCCGTTCTCTTGTGCATGTTTGAAGATGTCGCGGACGGCGCGACGCTTTTCGTCATTCAACCGGTCGTCCTCGCGTGTGAACAGACCGCTCGATTTCGTCTCGTCTTCCATATAATCATGGTACGTCTCGAACTGTTCGCGGCTGTCTTTCGCGTCTGGGCGATTGATGTAGTCGAGGTACGTCGTGTAGCGACGCGACTTCTTTTTTGTGCCCGGCACCTTGAACTTCGACTTGATGACGACGCCCGGCGTCTCACGCATCCTGCATCACCTCGTTCAACAACCGGGTCAACGCGGCGAGCTCGTCCGCGCTCCGTTTCAAATGGAGCGTGTTCGCCTCAAGCTGTCGTTCCAGTCGCTCGACCTGCGTCGATTGGATACCGTTCGCGCACCAGGAGGCAAGCAGTTCTTTCAAGTATTGTTGCCGGGAGCGATTGTGTTCCTTCGCCCATTCATCGATTTGCTTCACGATGACGGGGTCGATGTCGCGGAGTAACAGATCCATTTGCCTGACCACCTTTCTGGAGGCTGTATATTGCCAATGTCCTAAAAGTTCGTTCAAAGAGCATAAGGGGAAACTGCTATCACTTCCCGTGATAGCCCAGGCAGAGCCTGGGGTTTCCGTGATATCACCAAAAGTCCAAAAATGGCACGAAATGTGCCAGTAAAACCAGCGATTTGGCACGAAATGTGCCACTTAAATCGACAGTTCCCGGAACCGCACGCGCAGTTTGTCGTGCTTTTCTTCGAGCGCTTGGACCGACTGTTCGAGTTTCTCGAGTTCGAGTGTGAGCTCGTCGCGCATCCGGCTGAGGTCGAAGATTTCGTTCTCCTGTTCGACCTGTTCGTCGAGCGAAAGATAGGGGAGTTCGTCCTCAAGTTCCTTTTTGTCACGGTCGAGCCGCTTGATTTGTTGACGCTGCACTTCGACCGATTGTTGCGCTGTCTCCAACTTCCGCTCGGTCTCCGCGAGCTCGTCTTCGACGAATAGTCTCGTGAAAGTTGTCTCGTCAGATGATGTGTGGCTCGCCTGTTCGATGGTCCGACGGTCGGCATAGAGGGACGTCAAAAGACCGTTCTCCCGTTCCTCGGATGTGAGTTTGTCGATTGATTGTGACTCATTCAATCCGTAAATCCGGACGGCGAGCTGGTCGAAGTCGCTCGGCACGTCCTTCAACTCGAGCACATATTGGTCGTTCCGGTCGTAGAGCAAATCAACTTCCTTCTCGGAATCCGGACGTGCCTTATAGACGTAGCGGAAGACATGATTGTTTGTGTTGCCCGGTGCGTCATCGAGCGAGAGTCGGATGCGCATTGTCTTCGTCTTCGTATCGTAACTAGACGCGTGGAGTGTCACGGTCTCCCCGTTTGAGAGTCGGATTGGCTCGTTGATTGGCGTCTCATTGACCGGTGATTCTTCGGCAAAGAAAAACGACGAGGTGCCGAAGAAGAGAAATCCGATGACAAAGAATATCCCGAGTCCGAGATAGAATCGGGAGACGTTCTGGGTGAGGCGTCGTCGCGTTTGCCGCCGCATCTAAATCCCTCCTTCCGGTGTCAGGTCTTCCATCTCTGTGACAACCAAACGTCCGTCGATGGACTCGAACGTCAGGGCCAACAGTTCTTGCGTCGTCTCTTCATAACCTGTCTCGGTGATCGACAGGTCTTGTTCGAACCGTATGAGACATTCTTCTCCGGAGACAGAAGGGAACACCTCGATGTCGCGGACGGTCGTCTCGAACGTGCCGACATCGCTTCCGTCAGCGGCGAAGAGTATGGCCGCGAGTTCCTCCGACATGAAGTCCTTCGCCTGTCGTTTCTGGGTCGTGTAACTGTCCTTCGTGATGGTGAAGGCGTACTCGACGAAGCGCGTCGCGCGTGTCGTCAGCTCCTCCATTCGTTCCGTCTCCATCGAAGCGACGACTGGCTCAGTGTCCGACGGTGTATCTTCGGAGGTTTCCGATTCAGAGTGAGTGACGCTCTCATTTTCCGTCTGATGCGTGTCTGAAGTACTCGTGACAGCCGTCACTTGTTGATAGAAAAAGACGTTCGCCGCGAGCGAAATGAGAAGCAGTACCCCGAACAGAGAAGCGAAATGTTTAGTGGTAAACACCATTTGATATGCTCCTTTCACTCATTTATTTATGACATAGCAAAAATGAATTTTGACTTACGTTAAACCAAACAAAAAGGGGTCCTCATTTTTTGAGAATCCCTTACGTTTGTTGAAATTTTCAATTTGGATAATCCTTGTTCTTAATTGGTACATGTAAATCAACTCTAGATTTTCCCTCTGGATCTTCAGCAGGATTGTTCAAATTAAACTCTAAGTTATGTCTATCTTCGTCCATTAAATATTTGCTTTCTGGTAACCACTTTTCAAAAATAAATTCATAAGTTTCTTTCATTTTTTCCGGTCTGTCATAGAAATGGTGAACAATGTATTGGCCGCCTACTAACGTTCTAAATTGTATTTCATCGTGTCCCGACTTATCAAAGTTCTCAGGAATTGTTACACAAGCATCATGCCTACATTCATGAGCTTTGACGAAATCCGGATTGTCTAATGAAACACCAATAAATTGACTTGTAGGAGGGTAGAGATCATATTGCATTGCCCACTGCATTAATTTTCCCCAATGTTCTTGGGGTTCAAAATAGCTACCATTACGTCTAATAAACGCAATCTCAGTTTCCGGTAACTGCCTTAATACGATGTCCATTTTATAACCTCCAATAAAGTTGGCATATATATATTCACGAATGACATTCTATTCTTTGAAGTGATGTTCCTTCTTTTATTATTACAATCCGAAGACCGGGGCGGGGTCGATATGCCCGGACCATTCACTCGTCTTGATCTCGAAATGCAGATGGTTCCCGCTCGAGCGGCCGGTCGTGCCACAGTACCCGAGCGCTTGTCCGGCGTCAATCTGTTGGCCCGTTTGGACGCTGAGACGACTCAGGTGCGCGTACGCCGTGATGTAGTCGTCGTGTCGGACCTGGACGAGATTACCGTACGGTCCGCGGTTCCCGCTATAGATGACGGTGCCGCTTTTGACCGCGTGGATCGTGTCGGACGGGGTGCAACTGAAGTCGATACCGGTGTGGTTGTCCCGTTGTCCGAAGACGACGCGCCACCCGAAACGCGATGTCACGTTGAGCGGGATGGCGAGCGGGGAACGTAATCCCGACAACAGTTCTTTCGTGATAATCCCATCGGCGACGGCGACCGGCGCGAGGTATTTCAACACCGCGTCGACGTATTCGATGTCCCCGTAACAGGCGCCGTGCTGGACCGCACTCGGGCGATGACAACGATAGATACCGGTGTGTTTCACGCGCTGGTACATCATCTGCGAGAATGAGATGGCGAGCTCTTTCGAGTAGCGCCCGCCGTTCTCCTGGACATAATCGATAAAGCCGCCGCCGAAGTTGTAGCTCTGTAACGTGAGCTGCACGTCGCGGTTCGCCCGTTCGAAGACGGATGCGAAATGTTCGACGCCGTAGACGATACTCTCCTCGGGGGAGGTGATGCACCCGATCCGTCCACACTGCGATTCGCTCGCCTGCATCGGGTCGTTCCCGCGTCCGCCGCTCTCCTGCATCATGAGCGCGAGTACGAGGTTCGTCTGTTCGGCTAGTCCGTGCTTCGTCAGTTCACTTTCTACCAAGCCCCGATATTGGAGCACCTGGTCGCTTACCTGGAGACCACCGGCCGTGTCGAATGTGACGTCGGTCGGTTGTTCGTTCTGGACACCCGTGAGCTTGTCGAGGATTCCGACGACGAGGATGGCCAGGAACAAGACGAGTGCCGCGATGCCGAGCAGGATGAGTCGCCATTTGAGCGTCGCAAGCTGCCACTTCGCCATGAGGGCGAAGTGGGCAATCCGTTTCGCGGCCGCCCACATTAGGCACCTCCGCCGAACAGGGCGAGCTCCTCGGGTGCGACATCGACGTCAAAGATGAGGTTCTGTACGCCGGATATGCTGAGGACGACACGCCCCGTCTCGAGCGAGGGGATGATCCGCATCTCGGAATTCGAGAGTTGGCCATCAAATACCGTCTGGATGATTGGGATGCTCTCCGCGTCTTGTTCACCGATGATCTTGTATTGGGTGAGCTGGAAGAGCGACTTGACGTTCTCGGCATTCTCGGACTTCGATCCGGCCGGCACGAAGTCGGTGATCAGATGCGACACGAAGAAGATACCGCCGAAATACTTGCGCGCCTCGCGCATACAGCGTTGCAGATACAGGATGGCCGGCTGGGCGATGTCGCGCGTGTTGATCAAGTGGTGCGCCTCGTCGATGACGATGAGGTACTTGCATGCTTCTTCGGTCCGGAGCACACCCTGGTTATAGGCTTTCAGTTGACTCGAGCCGTTGGCAATCATTCCGTCCCACAGCATGTTCATAAGCGAGAACACCTGCGCTTGGAACACCTCGTCCCGTAGGCTCGTCAGGTTCCGGAGCGGGAACGACACGATGAGCTCCTCGTCGAATCGGTCGATGGAAGAGTGCCCGTCGAAGATGTTGCCATAGTTGTGGACGAGGTTCGTGACGGCGAGCTCGATGTTCTCGAGACGCCGGACCCGGTTCGGACTGATCGCCTCTTTGATCGAGGTGCGTGTGTCGTCCGTGTAGAGCTCACGCCGCACGAGTTTTAAGAAGTCGGAGAACGTCGGGTACCTGTTCGCCGGATGCGTCGTGATCGGCAGTTCGCCCTGTTCGTCCCAGAGCCCGTGCCGGACGTACAAATCCCGAAGCAGGATCTCGAACTCGTTCGTCTCTTCCTGTGTCGCCGCCGGATTGATGTAGTGATAGAACACGGCCATCTTCGACAGATGCTGCATGAACGAGAGCGCCTCGTTGGCGCTGCCATCATTGTTCGTCACCGTCTTATAGACATGGAGCGGGTTGATGAGACCGGCCGACCCGTCGAGCGCGATTTCTTTCCCGCCGAGCTGCCGCACCAGGTCGGAGAACTCGCCTGTGACGTCGAGGATCCGGATCTTGTTCCCCTTGATTGCCTGGTCGAGCACCGTTTTCTTGAGGAGTGTCGACTTGCCGGACCCCATCTTGCCGATCATGAGCGCGTTGTAGAACTTGCGTTGCTTGTCCTTGTGGAACAGGTCGAAGATGACGCTTCCGTTCGTGTCGGTCGTCCCGTAATACGTGCCGGTCGCGTCCTGGAGCGACGTGAAGTGGAACGGGTAGCCGCCGGCGATTGAGAGGGAAGGGATCTCTTTCCCACGGCGCCGGTTCGGCAGCCTTTGTTGCTGGTCATAGCTCGTGAATAGGCTTTGCCATTCCCATTCCTGTTCGTTCAGGAAGATCGTCGAGCGGAAGTTCCGGGCCTCGAGTTCTTCCATCACTTCCTGCACTTTCACCTCGAGTGCGTCGAGCGTCTTCGCCTTCACATAGAGGCGCAGATGCAGATACTTCATCGTCTCGCCCTGGGTGATCTGTTCGTAGAGTTCGTTCAGTTCCTTATACGTCTCCCGGGCGTCGATGCGGTCGATGTTGTCCTTTGCGTTCTCGAAGCGCGTGTTCTGTTCGGCCATCGACTTGTTGATGGTCTGGATGATCTCACGCTTGTCGGCCGTTCCGATGTCGAGCGTCGTCAAAACGCCCGGCATGTTCAGGATGGGTTCGAGCCAGTAGTCATAGACGAGCGACTGATATTTGTAGACATGGAGACAGGACAGGTAGCCGTCCCCGAGACGAACGAAGTTGGCCTCAAACCGGATGCCGCCCTGTGGCTGGATCTTGGCGATGACGTCGGGGTTATAGCCTTTCTCGATCTTGACGGTCTCCGGGTCCTGGTGTCTGGACAATTTGTCACGCAGGCGCTTCCACATGTGCGTCACTCCTTTCTTCAGGCGTCGAGTTGTGGTTTCGTGTTCGGGTTGTTCAGTTGATAGAGCACATGGACCTTCTGGTCGAGGGTCAGCTCGCGCATCGGGTTGGAGCGGCGGAGCAGTTTATAGAGGTGTGTCTTTCGCTCCCGTAGCGTCCGCTCGTCGTCGGCATAAAAAAAGAGGAGATAATCGCGATTGGTGCGATGCTCCTCGAGGTATTCGAGCTCCTGCTTCTTTTTTAGTAGAAAAGGCAGGTAGGCCGGTGTCTGATTTTGTCGAATCTGTCGTTCGATGCTGATCTTCTGCCGTTCGAGACTGAGTGGCGTGTTTAGTGGCACGACTTTGAGCGGATGCGTGTACGCCTGAAGTAGGTAGGCGAGTGAGAACACGTCGTGGTCCTTTTCTTCCTCGTTCAAGGAGTAGATGTCCTTTGAGGTGAGCTGGATCATGTCGAGATAGGTCCCGTCGCGCATCTCGAACGCCTCCGTCCCGGTGATGTCGACGATTGGCATCAGTTCGGCGACCGTCGGTTTGACGACGACCTTGTCTTTGAGCTTCCGTTTCTCGACCACGTCCTGTTCGTCGAGCCAGGTGCCTGTGCGTCTCGGTTCCCTTAGCGTGTCTTCAATGAACGCCATCTCAATCACGTCCTTTCGTCTGTGCGTCGAGCGCGAGATAGGTATCTTTTCGTTTGATGAGCGCGTAATAGAGCGCGTGGACCATCCGCTTCTGCGGGTTCGTCGCCGGCCGGAGCACCATGAATAGACCGAAGACGACGAGGAAGACCGTGAACGGGATGTGCAGCACCGACGGGATGAGCGGGAGCGTCACGAGCCGGAGCACGATGAGCCCGACGAGGAACAGGAAGTCATGAAGATAGAGCATCTTGTTGATCTTGAGCTCGGTCGTGACCTCGTTCGGGATCCGGTATTTGCGCATGGGTCATCACTCCTTTTTCTTCATGTTGTCAGGTTTCGGTGGCGAGGTCGGATAGATCCGTCGCGACTCTTCCAGGTGCCGGCTATGACGGTGCGTCTGATTCTCACGCACCTGTTCGATGACCTCGGTCTCGACGTCGAGCGCGGTCTCCTGATGGATGGTCCGGCGGGCGCGGCCTTGGCGTTTCTCTGTTGTCGTGTCACTCGAGTCTGTCGCAGATGCCGAAGACGAGGATGAATTGTTTAAATGTGTTGCCTCATGAGTTGTCGGTGACGTCCCGTCGTTTCGGGTTAGAGATTCATTGTGACGATTGTTTGATCCGGATGTGGTATCGATAGATCCAGTGACCGGTTCAAGAGTCGACGAAGCCGGGATTGGAGAATGCCCAGAGCTCGACTGATCGTGAATCGATTCCGGTCTTTGCGTTTCCAATAATATTGTTTGATGGTCGGACCCACGTTCGGCATTTGATTCAGGGTTCGTCGAATGGATTGATTCGGGAGACGTGCGACCCGACGTTTCTTTGACATGTGGAGAACTGTGCGCTTCAGGTTCTGATTCTTGACCACTGATTGGTTGCGCAACGTCCTTCGGATTTGTCGGTTTATCTTGGTCATGTTGACTACGACTTGCGGTTTGATTCGTCTGAGCAACACCATCTGGATCGTTTTGTCTCTCGGTGTCCATCCGCTGTGAAGATTGGCCTGTTGCACTAAGCGGTGAACCGTTCTGCGGTATGGCGTTTGAATCCATCCGCGTCGTCGCGGCCTCATGGAGCGAGGGCATCTTCGGTGCGCCTTGTGTGGCCCGCGCGACCTTCGAGACCGCATGGGCACCGGCCGAGGTCGCGCCTTTACCGGCAGCATAGGCGCCGAGGGCGACACCCCAGCCCCGTTTGAGACCGGCATCGATCCCGAACAGCCGCTCTACCATGTTCGGCCCGTCGATCAATGCGACCGAGAAGGCGATGAGGGCGATCAGATAGGCGAACCCGTCCAACGTCTCCGCGAGATAGGCGGTCCCAATCGTGTACAGCTTGATGGAGACGAAGATCAGAATGATCACGAGGAACGTGTTCAAAATGCTCTGGATGACCTTCTTCGTCTTTTGGCCACTGTGCAGATCGGCCGGTGCGACGAGGATCGCCAAGACATAGTTGAAGGCAAGCTCGAACGAGAGACGTGCCAGTTTGTAGGCGATCGAGAACAGCGTGAAGCCCATGATCCCGAGCGTCACGAAGATGGTCAACCAGTTCGGCTGATAGCGGTAGTAATACTGATTGTTCCATTCGACGCCACTTTGGTCGAGTTTCGAGGTTCCCATCGTTTCACCGTTCCAGGTTAGTTTGGACTGAGAGATTTGTTCGCCAGTACTTCCCAAGCGAAATTCATTACTATCGAATACCTCGTTGATATCGATATTTCGTAAATGACTTTGAGGCAGAGAGTTCAAAGCCTCACCTTTCAAACCGGAAAAATCGTTTCGGTCATATTCAATCAAATCATGAATGTTTTCTCGTAAAATCTGATTTGATATCGATTCACTTGAAGAGTTTTCGCCAGAGTTTTGAGTTGTAAAATCAATAGCGGTATCACTGAATTCACTTACTTGCGTCATCGTTGGAGATAATAGTCCGAGAATGAGCAACGTGATAAACAGATTGATTAAAAATCCTTCTCGATCAAATTTCTTTTGAAAAATGATGAGGTAACCCGTGAATAGGAAGCTAGCAGCTAAAAGAACGTACAAAAAAGGTTGAATCGTAGAAACGAATTCAACCACTTGAGAGTTATTAAAAAATGCTTTCGTTAGTAATTGAACTGAGCCCTGTTTTACGGACAGTTTAATAAAAAGTGCCTCGAATTCTATGCGGCGATCAGATGGCTCCGGTATTGCTCCGGGGT